>JADFXO010000149.1 GCA_015233485.1 Nitrospirota bacterium | reverse complement strand
CGTCTGCTGACCATCTTCTCTGTCCCATTTGCTCTTGCTCCTTACTTTAAGGTGTTGATCTCCGCCATGCAGAGAGTTTAACCTCTACTCCTTTGGGATGTCCACTCCTTTATGGTAGCAGTATAGAACCCTGACCTACCTGACGTTAAAATATTTACACGGGAGATATTGAATCGATTAAGGGATCTGGTGCCGGATGAAACGAGGGGTAAGTATATCAGACAGGTAGAGGTACTATCGCAGCTAAGAGATTTACAGGATGAAGTGTCTAAGGAGGCAGAGGATATGGCATTAGTATATGATTTAGAGAGAGATATAAGATTTAGGCAGGGGCGTGAGCAGGGGCTGCTTGAGGGTGAACAGAGGGGTCAACGCAAGTGGTTGCTTGAAGGCAAGCGGGAAGGCTTACTTGAGGGTATAGAGTTAGGGCTTGAACTCAAATATGGTTCAGCCGGAGTCGCGCTGATGGACACCGTTCGTGTTCTGCCGACTGTAGATAAATTGGACGACTTTAAAAATCTCATCAGAAAGGCTGCCTCGGTGGATGAGTTGAAGGAGTTTTTGACAAAAAACGTATAAGCCGGTTGCCCAGATCCAGAATGGACACAGCGCTCAACCATCAAAACCTTCTTCATTCAGTAACGCCGGAGTAAGGCTATCGTCAAAATCTTGAGGGACATTTCCCACCTGTAAAAATAAAGCGACCCTGCTACGCAGGGGATAGTAAAAGACAAAAGGACTGAAAAACTTCAAAAAGGTAAAAAGCCAAAAAGTTACCTCTGAAACTCAAGGCGAAAACCAAGGTTGTAGTCCCTGTAGCTGGGGGCGCCGTCGTGCCGGAAGGAATACCGCACGTCCCGCGGATCGCTGAGCCAGCTACCCCCACGTATCACACGGCCCTCGCCAGGGCCAGTATATATAGGATTATCACGCTGGTGTTTACTATAGGCATCTTTTGCATATATATCCTCAACCCACTCCCATACGTTTCCTGTCATATCATAAAGCCCCAACTCACTTGCTCTGTAGCTCCCAACCGGAGCAGTATAAGCATACCCATCATCATACCCTGCCCAAACTTTAGCATTTGGATATTTCCGTTTAAAAGCCTCGTCTGCTATATTGCCTGACGGCGAACCATTCCCCCAGCTGTACTTGTGTTGCTTCCCACCGTTACGACACGCATATTCCCATTCTGCCTCTGTCGGCAGCTTATATTTTCCCCCTGTTTTCTTATTTAACCAAATTATGAACTCTTTTGCATCATTCCAACTCACCTGCACCACAGGGTGACTCATTTTAGATGATATATCATCTGACGGATATATCGGATACATCCAATTCAAACCGGCTTTCCATCCCCAATCATTCTTTCCATCTCCACTTATCCCAAATCCTTTATTTTCTTTCTCTGCTTCAGTCCTATATCCTGTGTCGTCTGCAAACTTTTTAAACTGGGCATTCGTTACTTCATATTTGCCCAAATAAAAATCATCAACACATACCTCATGCACAGGTTTTTCATTTTCATATCCATCACCAAACATATCCCCCATCTGATAACACCCGCCTTTCACAAATACAAACTCCATACCGGTTACTTTATCTTCAATGTATGAACTACCCTTCCCTGATAACATCTCCTCACCTGGACGGCTTGCCATCGCCAACCGTTCATTCTCCAATTTAAGCCTCTTACGTTCTTCCTCTATCTTCTTATTCTCTTCATCCAAATCCTTTTTCTTCTTATCAATTTCAAACAGTTCACGTTCTTCTTCTAATTTTTTCCTGTTTTCTTCAACTTCTTGCGCTTTTTTTGATAATTCATCTTTTGCCTTATCAATCTCTGGTTTTCCAACATTCTCTTTGTCCCCACTAAGTACGAATACAAAATCACCCTTATCTAAATTTCTATCTCTTATCTTGCCGATCTGTGGATGTTGGGTGTTGTTGGAGTAATTAGTTACTTTGATACTTAATAATTCACCCAGCTCAGTTGCCGTTAAATATCCCTCTTGGTTTGTTCGAAATTCCCCTTTGAGCGCTGATACGAAGATTTCTCTGAATATACTTTTATCCGGCACTTTCTCCTTCGCCCTGCCTGATGTTATAAACTGCCTCACCGGTTGTGTTGTCTTATCTGATATGCTGGCAGAGATACTCCTTGTTAAGGTTAAGTCAAATAAATCGCCGGAAAAACAACTGTCAAACATGAAAAGCGCGTGCTTTGATTGTATCCTCTTTGCGTAAACTTCTATCATTTGCATATCCATGGCTTTTTTAAGAAAACCTTTACGATCCCTATAGGGGTTAGGAACATCTGACGGTAATATATAACCCATCTCACCACCCCATGATTGCGTTTCTGTGTGTCCATGCCCTGCAAAGTATATGAGCAAGCGATTTTGAGGCTCTTCTAAGCCGTATGTGTGTATAAAATCAGTAAACGCTTTTTCCAGCGCCTTTCTGTCTGGATTTAGCAATTCTTGTACTTTAAACCCGTGTAATTTCAATACATTTGATACTTCTTGTACATCTTCTCTTACCCCGGGGAGACTGGGCACTCCAGCGGCGGTATATTCGCTCACACCTATTACAAGGGCATAACTTTCTTTATATAATCCTTCCAATTCGCCGCCTTCCGCATACTTATTTTTCTGGTTCGAGCATAGTTCCTAAGGTATTCTACACTTTAACTATTATTAATTTCAAATTGACATTGCCGGCATAAAATTTATACTATAGGCAACAATGTCTAAGCTAATGATAGCGGCGTTTGGCGACAGCCTTACCGTTGGGTTTCAATCTCCTACGCGGGATGAGCCGTGGTACCGTGAGACGCCCTACACTGAATTTCTCAAAGAGAAAATGGGCGGCAAGGCCGATTTTGTCGTCAGTGGTGTCAGCGGCGAGTTAACCGAGGACATGTTAAGGCGTTATGACAGGGATGTCGTGTCCATAAAACCTGACTACGTTATCATACTTGGGGGCACTAATGACCTGGGTTGGTCGGTGGAGTTAGGCGCTATAATGTCCCACTTGTACTACATGTATAAAACTGCCCTTGACGCGGGGATTATTCCCGTGGCCGTTACCGTGCCTTCACTGAGGGGATATGACCCTCTGATAGCGCCGCGGGTTGAACTCAACAATATGATCAAAGAAAACGCGACGAAGCTCAATATCCCGTTTGCGGATTACTTTACCGCATCATGCGAAACACCGGTTCAACGCCTTGCCATTGAGTACTCTAATGACGGACTTCATCTTTCCACGAAGGGCTATGAACTCCTCGCAGATGTAATCTACAACGATGTCTTCTCTAAAATAATTTTGTAAGTACGAGGTCAAGGAGGGTTACCCTCCTTGCGGGAGACGGAGGGCAGCGCCCTCGGTGTCGTTTGACAATTTTTTCAATACATCCTATAATATATATATAGGTACATACGGAGGTATAAGACAATGATGAGAACATCAAATCCGGCATTAAGGGCAAAGGCTCTGAGAAGGCCGGCGGTAGGTTATGGAGCTGAAGGGGCGATGACGGTAAGTGGGACGGTCAATAAGACGGCCTTTCTGCTGGTTATCCTCTTGTTCAGCGCGTCATGGGTATGGCGGACATATTTCGACGAGGGAATGGTGGCCGTTACTCCATTTATGACCATCGGCCTCATCGGTGGGTTCATCACCGCGCTTGTTACGATATTTGTAAACAAATGGTCGCCGTTGACGGCACCGGTATACGCGGTGTTTGAGGGATTGTTCTTAGGGGGCATAACGGCGGTTTTCGAGCAAAAATATCCGGGGCTTGCCTTTCAGGCCGTAGCCCTGACATTCGGCACGCTCTTCATGCTGTTAGCGGCATATAAGGCCGGTATCGTGCGGGCAACTGAGAAATTCAAGGCCGGCGTAGTGGCGGCAACCGGCGGCATACTCATCGTCTATCTCGCATCCTTTGTGTTGGGACTATTCGGCGTTCAAATCCCGCACATCTATGGAAGCGGTGTGATAGGGATTGGATTCAGCGTTGTGGTGGTGGTAATAGCGGCCTTGAATCTGGTGCTGGACTTTGATTTTATTGAGGGCGCGGCAAGGGAAAACGCCCCGAAATATTTCGAATGGTACGGCGGATTTGCCATAATGGTTACGCTTGTTTGGCTCTATATTGAGATGCTGAATCTGCTTGCGAAACTAAGGGATAGATAAAGGGGATAGGTAAAAGTCTTCAGGGCTGCCGCGAGAAAACAACGTCGCGCGCAGCCCGATTAGTTTTCAGTCGGCATTGTCTTGCTTGTACACTTCGCCCGCCTTAATCACCGTGCCATCTGGCATCGTCCAACCTGAGACAAGTGTCGCTCTTTTAATCTTTCCATTTTCAAATTGCTCGAATTGCGTACCGGCCTTGGCTGTAATCCCATCTGGCCCGTAATAATCCCTGGCGGGCACCACTATTTTGAACATCCTGTTAGGGTACATCTCGTGGACAGTGCCGGCTTTAATAACAAAACCATTTGGCAGCTCAAAATCTTTGGCGAGAACGGCCTTTTTTGTCTTTCCGTCCTCATAGAACTCTACCTCTCCGGCCTTTAGAACCGGGCCGTCTGGGATTTGCCAGTCCGCGGCTAATGTGGCGCGTTTGGATTTGCCGCTTTCGTACTGCTCATACTCGGTGTTCTTTTTTATCACAAAACCATCTGGAGCAGTCTTATCGACACTGAATTTCGTTATTCGTGGATTTCCATTTTTGTAAGTATCAATTACCGTTTTTTCCTGAGCGCTGGCAATTCCGTAAAGGAACCCGACGATCACAATAATCGCCGCTGACAACACACTTGTTGATTTTCTCATCAATACCCCTTTCATATATGTTTTAGTTGTTATTAGTAATGCCTTCTCAAGGCAGCCGCATGTGCAACGGGGTATTGTACCACAATCGTAAAAAAATAACACAACGCGCAAAACAATCCTTGACAAATAATGTAATATGTTTTATTATACAGACATTCCTATATACAGTCATGCTTTTAGTATGATACAATAAAACATATTTCAAGGAGGTAGCAAATGTCCAAAGACGATTATATCCAGGATCCTAATTCGAGCTTTTATCTATAATTACAAGGACTTATCGATTGCAATTATTTTTTTGAACATTTGTGAACATTTGTGATATAATAGATTTAACATTTTTAGGAATGTGAGGATTGCAGCTTTTTGGGAGTCATTAATATATGGATATAAGAGAAGAGTGGGAACAATTAAAGTTATTAGTGTGCCAAAGACTGCAACCAATGCTTTCTTTTTTACTCTCTTTCCAAAATGCAAATTTCTTTACCCTTCTTTCAGGTATCTGTATATCCCTTGCCGTAAACTTTTTTACAACTGCTTTTACAACATATAAATTTACAGAGCCGATGACGAAATCAAAAGTTTATTTAATGGCTGGTTGCTTCCTTATTTCTGCAATAGGAGCTTTTGGGCTAAGCACGTTTATTGAGGATTCGAGACTAACGTGGCAATCAACTGGGAAACAGTCTAACAAAGCCGTTGTAAATAGACAAAGAGGAATACCTAATTGTGGTTGGAAGATATTGTGTTTTTTAATAATTATGGCAGGAGTTTTGCTATATATATGTTGTATAACAGATATTTGGTGTGTCAAAGCATAAAATGCCTACCATTGAATCATTAGACTATATTCTTAACCAAGGCAAAGGCTGGCCTACTGAAAAAGAACTTGAGAATGATTGGGTTTATCAAAATAATGAATATATCGAGAAAATAGAGGATTTACTACGTGAAAATAAAATCTGCCTGATAATGGGTGCTGAAGGCAGGGGCAAAACTGTCTTAGCAAGGCTTGTTGGATACAGAATTATGAAATATAAATTGTTTAGGAATGGATTTATTAAAGCCAAGTGGGATATTTTTGTTATAGATATGTCGGAAATTAATGATATTGAAGAGATATGTGGGTACATTAATAGTACTGAAGGGACAAACTTGCTGTATATCATAGAAAACGCTCATATTGACGATAAAATGTCACTTAAATTAGTTGATGCTGCGGAGGCTGCTTCAACTAATAAAGGAGCCTCATTCATTTTCACAGCAAGAAAAATATATACAGATGATGGAAATAATGATGATAATGATGATGAAGATGAAAATAATGGAACCAATAATCCATTTAACGGCTGGATGAAAATGAATTGGCATGTTGACATAGATTCTGATATTAATACGGTCAAAGGAATTATTACTAAGTTTATTAAAGAAAAGAATATTTCGTTTGAGACAGATGAAGATATAACATGGATAAGAGCTAATTTTAATAACGGTAATATTTCAAACTTACGCAGACTGAGATTCTACCTTAGGGCATGGTATAATAAGAAGAAGGATAGTGAAGAAGATCCTCTATTATCAGATATGAAAGAGAATGATGTTTTAAAGTATGTGTATAATTTCTATTTCGTAGAGCAAATACCCAGTGATTTGCATGAAATGCTTATTCAAGTAGCTTCTGTATTCCAATATGATGTCACTTTTTACGGAGAGCATTTCAATCATAGCGACCTTGAGAGGCTTTGCAATGAAAAAATTATAACAAGGGTTCAAGATGATTATTACAAACTGGAGCACTCCACCGATGCTGCATACATAGTTAAGGCTAAATCACATCATGACAAGAAAAATCTCAATGACGTTATAATTGGATATTTAACAAAATATCTGCAAACAGAACCTGATAATTATTCTGAACTGCTTCAAGCAATAACGAAGAATGACAAAACAAATATAAATATTTTATTTGGCCTATTCAACGTGGATACTATTTATAATATTATCCTCAACAAGACACAAAAAGATAGTATTAAGACACTTTCGTTGGTCATTTGTTGTTTGACTTGGGCCTGCGGCTATAAAGGAACTCAAGATTTTTGGAAAGACTATATTAACTTGTATAATGGTTTTAATGAGGTGCAGAAGACAAAAGTTAACAACAATATTAACAACGCTACTCTATCTGAATTAACATATATATTATCATTACTCAAAAGCGCGGCTGCAACAGACAGAGGTTGGTTAGTAAAACAAATCTCAAACTTCGAGACATTGGGTATGCGCTCAAAAGAGGACAATCTGCCTACAGTGGGAAATTTTCTCATAGAGATAAAGCAGGCAGGGGTTAAGACAGTTCACATCTATAACTTTTGTAAAGGGTTAGACTTCTTTGAGTTTGGGGTACATTCAAAAGGGGCCGGTCTGCAGGCAGGGGGAAATTTTCTTAAAAGAGCACAGCAGGCAGGGGTTGATACAGCTCACATAAATAACTTTTGTAAAGGGTTAGGCTTCGAAGCGTTGGGTCAACAATCAACAAATGGCGGGCTGGCTACAATTATGCAGTTTTTATGTAAGGTACGGCAGGTAGGGGTTAATACGTATAACAGAAATAACTTTTGTAAAGGGTTAGACTTCACAGTATTGGGTCAAAACTCAAAAGAGGGCAGTCTGGCTACCATTGTGTATTTTCTAAAAGAGGCAGTACTGGCAATGACCGATAATAAAAGATTAAAAAAATTCTGCGAACAATTAGAATGGAAATTATTGGGTGACACCATATCAAAAAAAATTAATGAATCAGGATCTCTTTTATTTTTATTTCATTCGTTCTTCACTTATTCGTTTATATCGACAGAGATGATAATGAGTTTTATTGAAGGTTTTAGTTGTAGTACGTTTAACTATGCGATACATAATTATTTCAGCCCAGATGTTGTGGCTTCTCTTGTTAAAATACTAACGATCAAATGTAACCTCAACCCCATAGTACTTCAGAGCATTCAACTTGATCTAGATCCTAAAATAATATGGTTTAAAGCATTTACTAATACTCCATTTACACCATTAAAGAGAGGTCAGGAGGATATTAAAAAGGCATACTTCCCTTATACTGGTAAAATTTATTATAAACACGCTGAAAAGGAATTTATTAAAAATGTTGATAGTTTATCTCTAAAGCAATGGAATATACTGATTCATAACATATCTGTCATATGTAAACCTGATTATATTAAAGATAAAATAGCGCCTATACTACAAAGCTTCACTAAGCAACAATATGAAGATTTGTTTTCCAATTCAGACTTAAATAATATCAGCAGATTTCTAAAATTATATAGTAGCGAAGACAAAAGTCTTAATTGGCAGATACCTGATACGATTGATTTTACAAGGATTGATTTTCTTGCAAAGATTCCAGATGACACGTTAGAGGCAATATCCCATTTCCTGTTCACTTTCTATGTCATTAAAAAAGGAGACTGCAGCCACTTTTTTGCTAAACAATTAAATGATAAGCATCTTGTGATTTTTCCAAAGATAGAACAGGCCACCATCAAAGAGCTGGATTTCTTTTTTTGGAATTTTTGGATGGCAATGCCAACAGGTCAAAGTCCTAATATATTTAGGGATGCAAGTATTATACAAATAATTAATGACAAATTAGCAGATAATGATAAAGAATCTATTCTTGGACTGTTCGGCACCCTTAAACTGGCAATGCCCACAAATGTCACAACATTATCGAACCTTATTCCCCCTGGAAAAGCCAACGCAATTTGCAGCAAGGCCGTCAAAGAAAATCTCGCACAATCTATAAGACTTCTGGGCGGCTGCATATCGTTGTCAATGGAAAAAGAAACTTTAAGGGAATTACATAATAAATTTGAAGAAAAATTTGAAACCCCTTATGACATACCAAATCAAAAAAAGGCATTAGACTTTATTAAGGAATTTCTCAATAACTAAAATCATAAGATATTAGACAATTATTTCGTCCCTGCGTGGTGCTTACTTTCCCGTCAGCTTTCTGATAAACAACTCGGCGGCCTTCACCTCTTCCTTGATTTGTCAAAGCAAAACATATTTTTATACGGCAAACGAGTGATTACCCTCCAGAAAGGCCTTCACATACCAGTCCTTGGCCTCAAGGCTGCTTATCGCCAT
>JADFXO010000148.1 GCA_015233485.1 Nitrospirota bacterium | reverse complement strand
TAAAGACGAAGGGGGGTAACCCCCCTTCACCCCGTAATCACGTACATGTTTTATCTGTTGAGGTTGGGCTGCCGCCTGTTGGCGGCTTCGGTACTCCGGCTACAGGCTATTTTGACATGGTCATCCTGAGCTTGTGGGCTTATCAATGTTTTGATTGTGAGATTTTAGATTCGTCAAATGACGGGTCAGGTCCTTTTCCGAGAGGAGACGCTCGGCGGTGAAGTATTTGCCAAGGGGATTCTGGCTTTTTTGCTGCTGCCAGACAAGCATATTACACTGAAACGGGGTAATGACCTTTAAACGTACAAGGGCGTCACCCAAACGCTCACCACGATTGCGGCTCTTCATAATCTCAAGTATCTTCCCTTCCGTTAACCATCCCCACCTTGCGGCAATTTCCCCGAGGCGATGTCTCTGCTTTGTCTGCCATACGATTGAGGCAATCAGGTCCTTCCATGCCACAACACCGGAATAGTATAAATACTCTCCAATGCGCAGTTTGCGTTTAGGCACACTCTTTTGTTGATACGAATATGAAGATGTCTTTTGAGAATCGATGGAGGCAAAGGCGCTCTTCTGTGTAAATCCACTGTTGCCTGAAAAATTAGGAGCGGCCGCCTCTTTTTGTTGCGTGTTTTGCCACGTGGAACCACTGTAATAACTATTGGTTTTCCATGTCTTGTCTGAGGAACTATTTGTGTTTTGAGCAGCGTTTTGTGCGGTGTGCTGCCATGTCTTTGCGGTGTAGTCTTTTCTTTGCGTGCTTTCGCCGTATGTGCTGTAATTAGTCTTGAATCTGTAACCGCTTTCCCTGAGTTTCAGATATTTAGTTATTTTTTCATAGGCGGCGGCAACTACCCTGAAATCACCGCACTGGCCGGTCTGAAGGTTAACCCCCATGACGGCAATCCTGTCGGGATGTGTCGCAAGGGCCATCTTGCGATAGGCGCTTTTGACGCCGGAAGGCTGGATATACTCAAGAAACTGTCTGTCTATCCTTACTTCCTTGCCAAACAGCACCCTGCATGCGTCATATAACTCTAATTCATTCATATTGCCTGCCTGCCAGTATAATAAATATTTTAAAGTTATTTGTCAAGATATTATACAAAACTATGGTTAAACAGAGAATTTTTATAACCGCTAACAGTTTTGTAAATATCGCCACATACGGACAGCAAGGCCTCGACATGTTTTAATTCAAGCATATTAGGGCCATCACACAGGGCGCTATCCGGGTCTGGATGCACCTCAAGAAACAATCCGGAGGCACCCGCCGCAACAGCCGCAAGGGCAAGCGTTGGGACAAATTCTCTCTGGCCGCTTGAGCGGTCGCCGCTGCCGCCCGGCAGTTGGACACTGTGTGTGGCGTCAAAGACCACATTGCAGCCGAATGCGCTCATAATCGGTATCGACCTGAAATCCACGACGAGGTTGTTATAGCCAAAGGTCGTGCCTCTCTCGGTTAAAAGAAATGGGCCGCTGCCCGCGGAATTTAATTTTGCGAGGATGTTTTTCACATCCCACGGGGCAAGAAATTGTCCTTTTTTCACATTTACCGCCCGTCCAGTCCTGGCCGCGGCGGTAAGAAGGTCTGTCTGTCTGCACAAAAAAGCCGGTATTTGAAGTAAATCTACAACTTCCGCGGCCGCTTTGGCCTCCTCCGGCGAATGTACATCGGTGGTAATACACAATCCCAATGTTTTTTTTACCTCGTAAAGTATTTCCAGCCCTTTTGCCATTGAATCTTTTCTCACGTCAAACTCCTTGATTTCACAAGCATTCCCAGCGGCATCGCATGTAATTATCTGGCTGCCAAGACCGCGATAGCCCTTCAGAGACGTCCTGTTTGCCTTATCGTATGAACTTTTAAATATTAACGGGAGCTTAAGCCTGCCGCATATTTCACTGAGGGTTGCCGCAGTTTCCATGACGATTTCCCTTGTCTCGATTACGCACGGCCCCGCGATTATCAGGAGATTGCCGTTATTTAATAAATCTTTGATATTCATAAATTCCACATCCTCCTGCCAAAATGCAGTTTTATAAGTAGATTATAAAATTTGTCATTCCTGCAAAAGCAGGAATCCAGAAACATCGTTCCACTGCGAATCATTTTTTCAATAAGTTCCATTTTCATTGCTGTTGTCATTTCTTATACCAATTCATCCTTCTTCTTTTATATATTGCACCAGAATAAAAGAGGGGCTGACTTTTATGGTCAACCCCTCTATCCTGCTTGGCCTACACGCGGCAATTGCGCACCGCGCAACGATTAACTAGAAGTTTAACTGAATGCCGTTTCTGATGGCATACGCGTTGTCTCTCCCGTAGTTATACGTGTTGTATGTATAAGCCGGGGTTGTGGCGTTTATATAAGTGGTCGTGCTGGTTAAGTAGTCATATGCGGAGCCTGTCCAGAAATAGCCGCCCTCTACCCAGTACTTCAGGTTCTTTGAGAGCGCGTAGGTGACTTTCGCATCAAGTTCCCAACCGAGGTTTTTTGAATAGTTGGGGGTGTAAGGCACACCGTTGATAAATCCGGCTGTGTCATTTAAAGCAACTGCCTTTGCCGCCTGTAACCAGTACAGGTATGTCTCGGCGCTGAGCTGCTTTGTAATATTTACGCTTGCGCCGCCCTTTAGGTACAGGGTGTTGGCAAGACCGGAGCTGACTAAGCCAGAGGCTGATTTTACGCGGTATTCATAAACGTACGTGTAGTGCTGGTCATTCCCTAATGAGGTTATGAATGTAGTGGTGTCGGCGCTGGTATCATTGCCGGCCTTACCGCTTCCATACGCACCCTCTAAGGTGATCTTAGCCGGCCCGATATTGTAATCTAAGCCTGCCAGTCCTGCCCAGCCTCTGAAACGTCCATTGCTCGTGAATGGCTGGTTGCTGATGTATTTTCCGGCCTGAATTTCCAAGTCGCCTCTTAAGACTACAGGGCCAACAGTACCGTCGCCGCGGAGGCCGAAGTTCCAAACCTGTGCGCTGTCGGTAAATGTAGGTCCGCCGGCAATCGGGGTATTTTGGTATATGGCCTGGTCGTTAACAGCGGTTACATCGCCGCTCACGTTGAAGTTGCCGCCTTTGTACGAGGCTAACAATACATACGCGTCTGAATCGTTGTACAACCCGGTACCGTTGGGGCCGCTGGCAGGAGTCTGCGCAGCTAAAGCACTGGTTGCAGGCGTACCTTCTCTAAACTTGGCCGTTAACGCGGCAATAGTAAAGTTCTTTACAGGATTTACGAATACTACGATTGCATCGTCTCCGTACCTTGTGTGATCAAAAAACAGGCCGTTGCCAAGGATCAGGAGCTGATGTCCAACCTTCACTCCATACATCGGCTGCTCGTACTTGATCCATGCCTGGCGGATGAACATGCCGCCTACCTGAGAGTTGCCGCTGGCGTAAGTGCCCGTTGCGCCGGTGCCTGTTGCTATGCCGCCATAGGTGGAGTTACCAGTGTTTCCCCAGTTCCATGTGTCAGAATTGGTTCCGTTGCCGGACTCCAGCTCAACGTAACCTTCCACGGTGTCCGTCACCTTCGCGTCGAGGTTAAGCTTTACCCTGCCATCAGAGTAATACTGATGGTCATTGTTTTGTGTCAGCGGCCCTTTGTTGGTCATGACCGCTACTCCGAAAGGGGATATGTACGTGGTTGTATTATACTGGGTGCCGTCGCTTACCTGGTTGTATCTGTTGTGCGTGTACTCACCCCTGAACCTTATCTCTCCGCCAATCGTTATCTTGGTGTCTCCCTGAGCCACCACGGCTGTGTCCGACGGTACGACACTGTCTTCAGCATATGCTGCCAGCGCGAAACCGAGTGCGAACACCATCACCATCACTATCACTGCGAGCTTCTTCAATTTTCAGCCCTCCATAAAAACATCTCTTATACCGAGATTTTCTCTCTGCCGATGGCAGAATTAATATTGATTATTCAATTCCCTATGCAGCCGCCTCTTCCAACCACTTTTTTTAACACCACCTCCCTCGTTCTTGTTTTACACTGTGTGTCTCTATATTTCATCATCAACATTACTCATCTCCACTTCTCGTTCTACGAGCTGCCGCAACAGCTCACTCACCATCGCTCCTTTTGCGGCCTTACATATTGGCCACCGCCCCAAACTTCCAACAGAACAGGGCTTCGTCCTGACCTATTATAGTATGCAAGATACATACCAACCAGCCGCAACCACCCAATAAAGGCACTTATACCCATTCCACCTTGCGGTGGCCCAATGCTTTTGTTGTATTTTTACAACAGCCTGTGTAACTCAGACACATAGGACTGCGCTTGCTTGTAATCTTTCTTTTTTTATTACATTTTTCTATCGCTATCCTAATCGACCATCTACCCTCTGATTTGCCGGCCCCTAATTTGCTGGTCTTTAACTTGCCGACTTGTTGCAAGAGACAACAGAAAAACCCACGTACTGGTCAGTTCCCCGCTTGTAGTATGATTGTACTTAGAGTTAAGCAAAAAAGTCAAGCAAAAAAATCAAGCGTGTCAAGAAAAAAACATGTCAAGAAAAAAAATAGATTGCCGTCTTTCGCAGAAACTAATATTTTCCGCGTGTTCGGCTTAGTCTCTAAAAATGCCTGTGAAGCCGGCTCTAAGGTAATTCTGCGTCCTACAGCCTTCTTCTGCCTTCTATGGATTTCCCTAAGGTGACTTCGTCGGCAAACTCGATTTCCCCGCCCATGGGAAGTCCGTAGGCAATCCTTGACACGGTTATGTTTAGCGGACGCAGGAGACCGGCGATGTATTGAGCCGTCATTTCCCCTTTCGTGTTCGGATTTGTGGCAAGAATCACCTCTTCGACCGCGTTGTCTTTGATACGCAGCAGCAGTTCATTTATTTTGAGCCTGTCGGGGGTTATTCCGTCAACGGGCGACAACGCTCCGAGCAGCACATGGTACAGGCCGCCGAAGGAGCGGCTCCTTTCGATGACAACTATATTGCCTGGCTCTTCTACGACGCAAATCTTTGTATTGTCCCTCGACGTATCGCTGCAAATAGGGCAGAGTTCTGATTCTGTGACGTTAAAACAGGAGCTACAAAAGCCTGCCCGTTCTTTTACGCTGACGATAGCCTTTGCTATGGACAAGGCGTCGTCCTTGGGCATATTCAGGATGAAAAAGGCCAGCTTTTGGGCTGTCCTCCTGCCAATGCCGGGCAAACGGCAGAGTTCGTTTATGAGTGTGTCAATTATGCCGTATACTTCGGCCATGATTGCCCTTACTTGCCGAATAGATTAGATATATCAGGCATTCCCGGGATTTGAAGTCCTCCAGTGACCTTAGACATCTCTTCGTGCACCTGTTCCTGTGCCCTTTTGATCGCCTCATTGCACGCCGCAACGACGAGGTCCTGGAGCATTTCAAGGTCATCGGGGTTTACGACTTCTTTGTCGATAGTGATTGAGATAAGCTGTCCGGAGCCGTTTGCTACTGCTGTGACCATGCCGCCTCCGGAGCTGGCCTCGGCAGTTTTCTGAGCTGCCTCTTCCTGCATTTTCATCATTCTTTCCTGGAGCTTTTGTGCCTCTTTCATGAGGTTTCCCAGCATTTTCTTTGACATACAGTTCCTCCTTTTTTCAGTGTTTATTTTTTGCAACAGGTTTTACTTCAACTACCGCACCGCCGAATAAATCAAGGGCATCTTTGACCACGGGACTCCGCAGGGCCTCGGCTCTTAAGTCCTTCTCTCGTACCTTCTCAAGTTTGGCGATTTTTACTGATACACTATATTTATTCCCTGACAGCTCATGGAGAATGCCTTCGATGATGGATTTTTTTTCCAGCACCGAGTCCGAGTGGATGCTGTTTCCACCGCTAAAGACGATGTTAACCGCGGCGTCTTCGATTGTGACCGCGGCGTCTTTGAGTATGCCCCACAAGGGGGGGGAGGTGTCATAAATTCTGTCTATGGCCATGTTCCACAATCTGGTTGGAGGGACAGCAGCGCCGGCTGATTTATTTTGTGAAACCGGATTTTCCGGAGGTTCGGGCGGTTCAGGTAGAACTACTGCGGTGGCGGGTTCAGCTGCTGCACCGCGTTGTTCAATCGTTTTTTCAATTGTTAATGATTTAGGGGAATAGGAGCCGGTCTTAAGGTCGCGGATTATCTCGTTTATGGTCTTGAAGGAACTGAGGAAACTTATTTTGATAAGACTCATCTCAAGCGCCGCGCGCGGGGATTCCGCGCTTTTTATCATTCCTTCCGCCTTTAACAATTCACTCAGGACTACGGTGAGTTCCTCCTCTGAGGAGGCCACAGCAACAGCCTCAGGGATACTGCCGCCCTTACATGCCTCGACGAGGGCATCCCGAAAGTATTCTATCAGATCGCGGTGGAAGGACAGCAAATCGATACCGCCTTCGTAGAGGTCTGCGATGATTTCAAGAATTTTCTTTCTGTCTCCGGATGTGAGGGCAGAGGCGGTTGCGGCAATCGCGGACGTATTTGAAGTTCCTATCAGGGCAGAGACGTCATCTTCGGTAATGCAGGAAGAGGGCGGGGCTTCCTGTGTTCCAGTACCGGACACTGTGGAGTTAGGCATTGTTAGATCGCCGGTAGCAACGTTGCTGCCGATGGAGAATGAGGCGATCTGGTCAAGCAGTGTAAGCGAGTCGCGCATACTGCCGTCTGCGGCCTTTGCAAGGACAGAAAGCGCCTCAGCGGTAATATCGAAACCCTCGGCCTTAGAGATAACGCTGAGTTGTTCTCTGATTTTATCCATAGCGATTCTCTTAAAAGGCAGGTGCTGGCACCTTGAGAGCACGGTGGTGATAATCTTCTTTGGAGAGGTAGTGGCAAGAATAAAGACAACGTAAGCAGGAGGTTCTTCAAGCGTCTTTAGCAGGGCGTTAAACGCGGCGTTTGAGAGCATGTGTGCCTCGTCTATGATGTAGATCTTATATTTTGCTCCTGAGGGGGCGTATTTTACTTTTTCTATAAGTTCTCTGACCTCTTCGACCTTGTTGTTTGAGGCGCCGTCGATTTCGATAACATCAAGAAACGAGCCATTCCTGATGGAGACACAATTAGGACATGTGCCGCAAGGTGCTGTCGTAGGGCCGTCAACGCAGTTAAGCGCCTTTGCGAAAATCCTTGCGGCGGATGTCTTTCCAACGCCGCGCGGGCCGGAAAAGATATATGCGTGGGCAATTCTTTGCTGAGAAATAGAATTTTTCAGGATCTTCACAGCCGTATCCTGACCGATGAGGTCGTCAAAGCCCTGCGGCCTCCATTTTCTGGCTAGAACTAAATATGGCAACGCTATGCTCCTGTGTAGTGCCGGATTACTTTCCTCTATGCAGCAGGGTAAAGACTTGCCGCGGCACACAGTCATAATGCTTACCGCTGCTTCCTTCCGGACCTGACGGGGTTCACACCTGCCTGTTGCGCAGGGCCATTACCCAACTGCATAAAAGAAAGTACTGGCGGAGAGGGAGGGATTTGAACCCTCGGCGAAGCTTTTAGACCCCGCACACGATTTCCAGTCGTGCTCCTTCAGCCGCTCGGACACCTCTCCGGTACGCTATTGTACACGAATTAACGCGAATTTGCCAGCATTAAATATTGAGATATAAATATTCAGGATACCGGCAGTTCATATACCGCGCGTCGGAACCTGGGATGAAAGTTTATTATAGACAATAAATAATAAGCAGTGGTATTCTCAGGAAAGGGAAAAAGGTAAATGAAATAGTGATACTTTTACAAAAACTATGGATGTGGCAAGGTAGAAAATGCCACAGTAAGGATCTGATGGACTATAGGCTCTGCCCCTTTGCCGAAAAGCAACCGGCAGCACGAGGGGTTATACGATGAAACATAAATCGTTCCTGATATTTCTGATCTTTATTCTATGGAGTTGCGGCGGTAAAGACTTCTCTGAAACCGATGTACACCGTTCAATAGACCTAACCGGCCATTGGGATGGCATACCTCAGGGTTATCCCGATAAACCTAAGGAACTCTTCTTTGCCGTACTAAGTCAAAGAGGCCAGCATATTGAAGGAACTCTCACAATATTTTATTATACCGCAGACAATGAGACATCGGCGATAACCGGCACGGCAGACTACGGCAGCATCAGGCTTCAGACTGCGGATAACAAGACATTTACCTGCGGCCAACCTGTAGAGAATCCGGAGTTTGACTGTACATGGGCGGGCATTGCGGGAAGTGCCGGCGGCAGTGTCTCCTTCTATAGAGGCAATAGCGGCGAATCCTTACCGCAGAACATCTTCATAAATTCGTATGACCTTCAAAAGCAAGGCGGCACGGGTCCTCCGGTTATATTCATACACGGCATGTACAGCACAGCGGCAACATGGAATGCCTTTGGTCTATTGGATAAACTCAAAACAAAGGGTTTTTTCGACAAACACGAGGTGTGGACATATCAGTTCGACTGGACTGCCCCCATAGAGGAAAGCGCACGGGACTTGCACCACAGGATAGAAACGCTGGGTATGAATCCACCTGTCTTTGTTGCCCACTCTATGGGTGGCCTTGTGGCACGCTCATATGTGGCGTTAGGGGGAAATACGGCTAAGATAATTACGCTTGGGTCGCCTCATATGGGGTTTCCTGTAAATAAGCTCTCAAGGATGGTGAGGTGGTTTGACGTGGCTGGTGGGCATGACCTTCAGTATGACTCGGATTTCATTCGGCGTATAAACTCTGACCCCCGCGACATTAGCCATAGAGATAAATATGTCACTTTTTCGGCACAGATGGGTTTGTGCTGCGAAGAAAACACTGACAAACGCTGCCTTAGGAGACGCTGGTGCAGAGACTATCCCGATTGGCTCAAAAAGACATGGCTGCTTAATGAACAAGACAACGACGGCTTAGTCCCTGTAGATTCTGCCCTTTTGTCGTCCGGCCTGCCTGTTCAAAAATACCTGGACCATGTCGATTTGCTTGATCCATCGAAATCGGACGCCATTGTTCAGTATTTGCTGGGACTTTGACCTATTTTCAATACTTGCGCTGTATTTTAGCGGCGCACCAGCGATAAATGTTTAGTAAAATTGAGCGGTAGAAAGCCGGTTACCCGACACCCCGTGTGGGTCCCAAAATGGAGTATACACACTGGGGGAACATTTGC
>JADFXO010000147.1 GCA_015233485.1 Nitrospirota bacterium | reverse complement strand
CACCATCAGCGACAACGGTATCGGTATGACTAAAGAGGAAATCATCGCAGAGCTTGGCACGATTGCCCACTCAGGGACGCTTGACTTTATGCGCGCTTTAAAAGAAAAAGGCGACATGAACCTCATCGGGCAGTTCGGCGTCGGCTTCTACTCTTCTTTCATGGTTGCCGACAAGGTTACAGTGATAACCAAAAGCGTAAAGGCCGGCACCGCCGTCAAATGGGAATCCGAGGCTAAGGGCACGGTTACCGTCGAAGACGCCGAAAGGGCAGCACATGGCACAGACGTTATCCTGCATATTAAAGAAGATGATAAGAACTATCTTAATCACTGGGAAATCAGCACTATTGTTAAAAAATACTCCGATTACATCGAATACCCCATAGTTATGGATGTGGAGCGCGAAGAGGACAGCGCCCTTGATAAGGGTAAAAAGGTAAAGCTGACAAAAGAAGAGACGCTGAACTCCCAAAAGGCCATATGGCTGAAGGACAAATCAGAGATAACCGAAGAACAATATAACGAATTCTATAAGCATGTCTCTCACGATTTTACCGACCCGCTCAGTGTTATCCATTTTAAGGCCGAGGGCACGTCCGAGTTTACCGCCCTGATATATATCCCGTCGCATGTGCCGATGGATATTTTTTATGAACAATTTAAGATAGGCCCGGTGCTCTATGTAAAGAGGGTTCAGATTATGGACCACTGCGAGGAGCTTGTGCCGAAATATCTGCGGTTTGTCAAGGGCGTTGTAGACTCATCGGATTTGCCGTTAAACGTATCAAGAGAGATACTGCAGAACAACCCGCACGTCAGCGTAATTAACAAAAATATCACAAAAAAAGTTCTCGACACGCTGTCGGATATGAAGCAGAAGGACTTCGAAAAGTACAAGAAATTCTACGAAGAACTCGGCAAGGTGCTCAAAGAGGGCGTGCATTTTGATTTCCAGAGGCGGGAGGCGATAGCCGATTTGCTGCTCTTCCGGTCTAATAAAACGGGCAAAGAGGCATACACTACGCTGAAAGAATATGTCGAGACCATGAGAGAGGGCCAGAATGAGATTTTCTACATAACCGGCCCATCGTATGACGAGGCGTTACAATCGCCTCATCTGGAGAAGTTTAATGACAAGGGCTACGAAGTGCTCTTCATGCTTGATGAGGTGGACGACATCATATTCGGCTATTTCGACTACAAGGGCAAGCGTATGAAGTCTGTCATCAAGGGCAGCTTTGACCTTGATAAGAAAGACGAAAAGAAGAAAGAGGAAGAGGGCCATAAGTACGAAAAGCTGCTTGCCCAGATAACGAGTCGCCTGAAGGACGAGGTAAAAGAGGTGCGCCTGTCAGGAAGGCTAAAGCAGTCGCCGTGCTGTCTCGTCTCGGACGAGGGCGCGATTGACCCCGCGATGGAGCGAATGCTGCGCTCAATGGGCAAAGACGTCCCTAAAAATATGCGAATCATGGAGATAAATCCAAGCCACCCATTGATTGAGGCTCTAAACTCCGTCATCGAAAAAGATAAACACGGTGCTGATGCCAGCATAGACATGCTCTATGAACAGGCCCTTGTGCTTGACGGCAATAAACCAAAAGACCCTGCGTCGTTCGCTAAGAAGATAACAGAGCTGATGCTTGAGTCTCTGAGGCATTCTGCATAGGTGGTAGACTTAATTGGAATCGGTAAGCGTGGCTCAAATGCCTACAGGTTTTTTTTGAGGGGAAAAGCAAAGAATGTCAGGTAAAGATGTGGCTGTTATATTCTTTATGTTGGGTTTCTTGCTATTTGTGGGTATCTTTTGTGTAATATGGGTGCGATTAAGAAAGAAATGGACAATCCCCCAAAAGAACAAGGAATTAGCTGAAAAACAAGAGTACCTTCATCGTGGGGTAGGCATACTTCCTGGTTTCATAGAAATAGTTAATATCCGTGAATTTCAATCCACTCATTACTATTCCTCTGGAACTTCCGCTGGAAGTTATATAGCGCCATCCGTTGCCGTGCAGATAGCCAACAGAGATGGTAATTTTCATAATGTCACAGTTATAATTCACAAGAAAAATGGGGATATCATAACGGATACAAACGAGATTCGTTTCAACATTCCGCCCAATAGCGTAATGGAACAAGAAACCACTTTCCATGCCGAGTCTCTAAAGATAAAACTTGGTGTTTGGTATATCGTGGGTTATACAGTTGACAATTTTTTTTACTCAATTGAACCGATTGTGTTGGAAACAAAAACTCCTTTAGGTTCACATTGTTTCGTAACCACAGCAGCCTATGATGATCCACACCATCCGATTGTCGCAAGTTTTCGCAGCTTGCGGGATGAAGTCTTGGTCAACTATAAGGTTGGGCAAGACTTCATCGAATGGTACAATCGTAATGGTCCCAGATTGGCTGCAACTATGGAGCAAAGGCCGCAACTTCGGGCGGTGGCGCGTGCAATTCTAACGCCTTTGGCTACGATTGTTACGGCGGTGAGGGCTGCCATGGAACATTTCCCGCGCTCAAAGAATAAGATTGATGAGTAAAACTGTTCAAATAACTTTGACGCTGACGGTTTTTTTCAATAATAGCTCTTGCCTATTAGTAAGATATTAGTTTATAATTGCTGTTTAACTTGAGATTCAGCGAAGCGGTTTTAAGAACAAGGAGGTATTATAGTGCCAAAATTAAAGACGCACAGGGGAGCCGAGAAACGCTTTAAAAAGACCGGCACCGGTAAAATAAAAAGAAACAGGGCCAATAAGAGCCATATGATGACCGGTAAACCCGCAAAAAGGACGCGCAGGCTGAGGACAGCCACAATCGTTGACGCCACTCAGCACAGAAACATATCAAGACTTATTCCGTTTGTGTGATGTTGACATTTGTTTGTGTGAGATAAAAAATATGCCGGATGAGCCGGTTTTGGAGGTTTAAAGCGATGCCTAGAGCAAAGGGTGGATTTAAGACAAGGAGAAGAAGGAAAAAGATACTACATAAGGCGCGTGGTTACTATGGCGGCAGGAGTAAGCTCTTCAGGGTAGCCTCCGAGGCGGTAGACCATGCCCTGTTGCATGCGTATGATGACAGAAAAAACAAAAAGCGCGACTTCAGGCGCCTCTGGATAATCAGAATTAACGCGGCAGCCCGTGCCGCCGGCCTTACGTACAGCCGTTTCATGCAGGGCCTTAAAACCGCGGGCATCATCCTTGACAGAAGGGCGCTTGCCGAGTTGGCCGTAAGCAACATCACACAGTTTAACCAATTGGCAGAAAGCGTGAAACAACAGACGGCGTGACCGCGCTGCAGGAGCTGTTCTTAAAAGAGCTGGAGGCGGTTACTTCCACAGCTGCTTTGCGCGAACTTCGATCAAGATATACAGGGAAAAATGGTGTCCTCACAGGGGAGCTGAAGAAACTCCCCGCCCTTGCCCCCCACGAGAGGGCGGCCTTTGGAAAACAGGTAAATATTGACAAGGTGTTTATCGAAAAAAGGCTCAAAGAGCATGAACAGGTACTCACCACTAAAGAAATAAAGGCAAAACTCTCCAAAAACCCTGTAGATATAACGCTGCCGGGGTACTATAAAAAACCTGGAGGCAGACACCCTGTTACTATCGTGCTTGCAGAAATAACTGAGATATTTGTTTCTATGGGGTTCAGCATAGAGGAAGGCCCTGAGGTAGAGAGTGATTATTATAATTTTGAGGCATTAAATATCCCTATAAATCACCCCGCGCGGGATATGCAGGATACATTCTATATTGAAAACACTGCCGGCAGCCAATCGAACGAAAGCGCCTTCGTCCTCAGAACCCATACCTCGCCCGTGCAAATCAGGGTCATGGAGAAACGTGTCAATGAGAGCCGCGCAAATGGTACCCCCCTGCCCCCGCTTAGATTTATCGCACCGGGAAAGGTCTATCGCTGTGATTCGGACGTATCGCATTCGCCGATGTTCCATCAGGTCGAGGGACTTGTGGTTGACAAAAACATATCATTTGCAAATTTAAAGGGACTGCTTGAGGGGTTTTTGCAGAGGGTGTTTGGCCCTGAGGTGCCGGTGCGCCTGAGGCCAAGTTTTTTTCCATTTACCGAACCGTCGGCAGAGGTTGACATGGGCTGTTACTTTTGCAAGGGTGCCGGGTGCCGGGTCTGTAAAGGCACAGGCTGGATAGAAATAATGGGGGCGGGAATGGTTGACCCTCGGGTCTTTAGAAATGTTGGCTATGATACCGGCAAATACAGCGGGTTTGCATTTGGCATGGGGATAGAGCGCATTGCCTCCCTTAAATACGGCATCGACGACATAAGGCTCTATTATGACGGCGACCTAAGATTTTTGCGGCAGTTTTAAAGAGAAAAAATGCTTATATCATATAATTGGCTCAAAGAATATATAGATTTTGATCAATCGCCTGAGGCGATTGCGGATATATTAACGATGTCCGGCCTTGAGGTGGAATCGCGTAATCAACTGCCCGATGGCGACGTAATATTAGGATTAAATGTAACCCCGAACAGGGCCGACGCACTGAGTGTTATCGGCGTTGCCCGTGATATTTCCGCCGTACTCAAAAAGAAATTAATAATTCCAGAAATAAGGAATTTTGAAAACACCGCGGATGCAAAATTCAAGGTTGAAATAATCGACAAACATCTCTGCCACAGGTACTGCGGCATTGTAATCAATGGCGTAAAACTCGCCCCATCGCCCGATTGGATGCAAAAAAGGCTTAACAGCTCGGGCATAAGACCAATAAACAATATTGTTGACATAACGAATTACGTACTCATGGAATTTGGCCAGCCGCTTCATGCCTTCGACTTGGAAAAGCTGAAAGGGGATAAGATTATTGTCCGGGCTGCGGACAAACCAGAGGCCATACAGACGCTTGACGGTGCCGAGAGAACCGTGCCCGCCGGTACGCTGTTAATATGTGACGCAGAGGGGCCGATTGCCCTGGCCGGTGTAATGGGTGGGGAAGGCTCCGCCGTTGCCGACACCACTACGGATATACTTATAGAGAGCGCGTGGTTTGAGCCGGCATCAATACGTGTGACTTCAAAACAAACAGCCCTGAGGTCGGAGTCCTCGTTCAGATTCGAAAGGCAGACGGACATTGGTGGAGTTAAAAAGGCCGCATTGAGGGCCGCGTCTTTGGTGATAGAACACTGCGGAGGATGCGTTTCAGAGGTTATCGACAATTATCCGAACCGGTACACAGCGCCGCGAATCACGTTGAGCCACGAAAAGGTTCAGAGCTTCTTAGGCGTGCAAATATCAGAAGACGAAATAGAGGGTATACTTAAACACCTCGATTTTAAAGTAGAAAGACAAGACAACGTTTTTATTATCACCCCTCCGTCTTTCAGAAGGGACATAGAGCTGGAGGCCGACCTCATCGAGGAAGTCGCGCGCATCTATGGCTACAATAATATCCCTTCGGTAATGCCCGAATTAGCCCTTTCCATAAATAAGGGTTTCGGTGCCGGTAGTGGTAGCGGTTCTGGTTACGGTGATGGTAGTGGTTCTGGTGCCGGTGTCGGTGACAATGTGAGCGATAAACACAAGAAACTCACCGAACTAAGGCATTCCTTAAGATACGCCGGGTTTACTGAGACCATTAATTATAGTTTTACAACGAAAGATGACTTCGAGCTGCTTGACATTCCCGTGAGCGATGAAAGAAGAAACGCCGTTACGGTAAAAAATCCCCTGCAAAAAGATTATGATATTCTGAGGACATTTCTCTTGCCCTCGCTTCTGAAAAATCTGAAGTATAATATTTCCTTCGGCGCGAAGGAAGTCAGCATTTATGAGATAAGCACGGTGTTTTTCGATGTTGGGAAGGGATTTCCCAAAGAGAGACTCAAACTTGCCGTGCTGTCATATTCAAGCGGAGAAAAAAAGCTCTATACTGATCCGGCCTCGCATTTTTATCGCATAAAGGGTCAGCTTGAGCCTATTTTGTCGAGCCTTAGATGTGTGAATTATGAATTTAGACAATCGAATGAGGATTTTTTGGAGAATGGCCAATCGGCGGACATATTTGTTGACGATGATAAGGTTGGTTGTTTAGGGCTGCTCGCATCTGAGACCGTGGCGAGGCTCGATATAAAAACAGGCAAGCCGGAAATAGCTGTAATAGAGATATATCTCGATGAGATAATCTCCCCTCCGTTAGAGCCGTTAGGATATAAACCGTTTCTTAAATATCCGTCTATCGAAAGAGATTTGGCAATAGTCGTGGACGAAGGCCGTCCATATGGCGATATAGTTGATTTTGTTAAAAATGAGCTTTTTGACCCCGAACGTCTTATCGAGTCGGTAGAAATATTTGACCATTACAAGGGTAAAAACATTCCTGACGACAAGAAGAGCCTTGCCTTTCATATAGTTTACAGGGCGCGAGAACGAACGCTGATTGAGAGTGAAATCGATACGCTCCATGCTGAAATAGTAAAATATATAATAAGTAAAACGGGCGGGGCGCTGAGGGCGTAGGCTGCCCGTTTGCGGATTACATGAACATAGGCCCGAAAAGAGATTGAAATGAAAATAGAACTCAGCAGTTTTTCGATAGTCGTGCTGGCAAAGACGCATAATCCGAGCATATTAAACCCGGATTTTCTGAAACTTAATGGAATCGTGGAGCAGAACTTCACGCCCTATGACGTGCTGTGTACGCCGCCGGCGTCGCATGTCTTTTATAAAGAGTCGCTGTCTATAATAGCAGAGTTTGAGAGGCTGCAGTTTATCGACGAGGACAGGGTGAGAATACCATACGATTCGCCGATACCGTATATAGCCATAAAATATGTCGATGTGCTGCCGCATGTCAGGTATATGGCGTCGGGGATTAATTTTGTCGGGCATTATGTATTTCCGGGCAAGGATATAGCGTCATTTTTTATTTCGAACACATTTATTAAGAATGGGCCGTGGAGCGTGATTAACGGGCAGAGGCCGGATGTCGGCATTAAATTTGCGTATAACGTAAATGATGTCCTTTGTAACATAACCATTGAGACAGCTGAGACTAACCCGGGGACAATCGGCGCAGACCGCGCAGAGGGCGAATATGGCGATGTCATGATGGATGAACTGCCGCCGCTTAACCCCGTAGTCCTTGTGAAGGCGAATTACCACCTTGCGGCAAAGGAAGCTGAAAACAAGCGAATAAAGATGTTCATAGCCAAGTGGTACACTTATTTCGAGGAGTTTCATAACTTCTTAGAGGGTGTTTTCCCGGCCGATTGACCTAAGAGTATAATGAGAAACATGAGCGGCGGCACTATATGCTCAGAAGGTACATCCCCGTGGCAGGATCAAGACGGCGCTCGGCCTCAATGCCGTTAAGTTCGGTAACTATTGCCTCAAGGACGATAAAGGTCTCTGAAAACTCCCTCAGACACCCTACCCTTACCGTATCCCGCTTTCCAAACGCCCCGTGAAAGTGCACAGACGGCTGCCCTTCTTTGTAAAATATCGTACCCATGCCGGTTACTTCGTGGCTTTCGCTTATTTCTCTGTACACAGGAACAGGCGGCATTGCCTCGGTCTCAGGGCCTACTACGATTTTACCGCCCTTTATGCCCCCGACGACATGAAACACCGCGGCCTTTACGCCCTCCTGTTTCACAAGCTCCACAAGGCATTTCAGCAGGTCATCCCCGTCATTAAGCCTGCATACAAAGACCCTTCCCACACTTGCCGTCTGATACTTCATCTATCCCTCCGCCGTAAAACTCTCCGTAAATATTGCGTTTAGGTCAACCGTAAGCCCATCAATTACCCTTGAAATCACTCGCTTCCTGTCATCGGCCATCAGACACCCATCAGAGAAAAGCTCATAGCGGCCTTCAGCATTCAGCACCAGCACCTCAACGGCCTTCATATACGGGTTAACAATCCAGAACTCCGCCACACCCAAGCGCTCATACAATGCCTTCTTTACGTGGACATCCCTGTAGTGGGACGATGGCGAGATTATCTCAACAACGAGGTCGGGGGGGCCGAATACGCCGCGCTCTTTAATTATGGCCCTCCTGGCCCTTGCAATATAGAGTATATCCGGCTGCACGACATTCTCATCGCTTAAGACAACATCCGTTGGGGCAGTTACAAGGAAACCTAGTCCATTTTCTTTGATAAACTTCATCAGGATAAACTCAAGTTCCGCGGAAATACTCTGGTGGCCAAAGCCGGGGGCAGGCGTCATAGACAGGTCTCCTTCAATTATTTCACATCTGGTGTCGTCGTCAAGGGTGAGGTATTTGCCGTAAGTCCACAGCTCCGCAATTGCGGCCATAGTATCCTCCATCGTCATGAGAAGTTGGAGTATTATAACATTACTTTAGCAGTTTTTTTCTCACTCCGCAATAAAATGCGGAAGTATTTTTTTGGGGGGCGGGGTTGATTTTTCCCCTGACAATTGGATATAATTTTCAATTGGGGTAAGTTGTTTTTACGTTTTTTTTGGATTGGAAGAGTGTCTCTGTCAATCGTAGAAATGGCGTGATAGCGGGGGCGTTCTTTACGTGATAATTTGTGATACGATTCAGGAGGAGGATATAGCAATGAACAGGACTTCAAGGTTTTCCATTACACTGGTTTTAGTTGCCATAATGCTTTTCGTTACAAATCAGACGGTTTCAGCCTTAACGGCAGGCGGTTTTACTGCCGTGGGCAATGCAGCGCAACCGCGTTACTATCACACAGCTACGCTGTTACAAAACGGTAAGGTGCTTATTGTCGGGGGGGAATCCTCTCCTCAAACAGCGGAACTGTTCGACCCTTCAACTGGGACTTTTACCGCCACTACCAACGTTCCCACTCAACAACCGCGTATCTACCACACAGCGACACTGTTACCCAACGGTAAGGTGCTTATTGCCGGTGGGTCATCCTCTAAACAAACAGCGGAACTGTACGACCCAACATCAGGGACGTTTACCGCAACCGGCAGTCCTGGTTACGAGCATTCCTTCCACACAGCGACGCTGTTACCAAACGGTCTGGTGCTTATTGCAGGGGGGTACGACTTTCCTCTGAAAGCGGAACTTTACGACCCAACATCAGGGACGTTTTTCCTTACCGGCACCCCAGCTCAACAGCGTGATGCCAGCACAGCCACACTGTTGCCCAATGGTAAGGTGC
>JADFXO010000146.1 GCA_015233485.1 Nitrospirota bacterium | reverse complement strand
TCTCTACCACTTATACCAAAGCCACCGTTTTCATGGTCGCCTTCATTTCGAAACACTGGTCGACTTACTCCGGAACTACTGGTCGGCATGTTCCGGAATGAGTGGTCGGTTTGCTCCGGCGCAAGCAGTACACCCGCAAAATATTTCAGCCGCAGTCATTTCCATCTGAGAGGCTGCAAGAAGATTTGTCATCTGAAAACCCAAAGAAGGCGCGGTGCCTGGATTAAAATCGGTGGCTAAGGCTACCTTTATGCCGTTATCGATAAGATACCTTCCATTAGCATAACCTATTCCTAAGAAAAAAGATGTAGATGGTAAAAAAGTAGCCACAGTAGGACAACTCTTTAAGAGTTGTATAGCGTGTATGTTTATTTTCTGAAGATGGTCGATAGAGATTGCATTAGAATTAATAAAAGCTTCCGAAGCCCCCATATCGGTAAGTTCGTCAGCGTGAACCTTAGCCTTTAGCCCATGTGATTGTCCTGCACGTATAAATCGGAGGGACTCCTCTAATGAAAAGAATCCTTTCTCCGGGAAAGCGTCAATATAATTTGCAAGGTTTTCTTTTGATATGATTGAAAGAATTTCAATCATTGAGTCACAATAACGTTTTTCATCCATTCCATCAGGAATAGCGTGTAAACCTAAAAAAGTAGCATAAACGTCAGGAACATTACGTAGATACTTGATTTCCTGAATAATCCTTAATAAACGGAGTTCTCCGGCAGGTGTGTTAGCGTAACCCGATTTCACTTCAACTGTAGTCGTTCCACGATATAACATTTCACGAAGATAATCAGCCAAAAGCGATTTGAGCTCTTCATCCGATAGCAGCTCTGTATCGGATACAGTTTTATGGATACCCCCGCCTGATTTTACGACATCTGAATAACTTGCTCCACTCCACCTTACAAAATACTCACTATATCTTTGCCCCCCATGAATTGCGTGAGTATGTGAATCGATAAAACCAGAAGTTGCAAACAGACCTGTACCATCTAATATTTCTTCATTTGATAAATTTCCACCTGAAGAATTCTCGATACTTTGGATGAGACCGGTTTCTTTACTACAGGTAATATCAATCGGTCCTTTTATAAAACCGCAATCTTCTTCTTGAGGACATCGCCCCTGTTTTATATGAAATCCGCTTCCGGTAAAAACACCCGCAAGATTAACTATTCTCATTTATTATGAATCATAGGTATTTTCACATTATGTTCTTTTGCCCAATTTATAGCCGCCGGATAACCTGCGTCGGCATGACGCATAATCCCCATAGCAGGATCGGAATTTAATACTCTGCGTAACCGTTTCTCCGCGTCTGAGGTTCCATCGGCTACAATAACCATCCCGGCATGTTGGCTGTATCCCATACCAACGCCGCCACCATGATGAAAACTAACCCATGAAGCCCCATTTACGGCATTAACAAGAGCGTTCAGTATCGGCCAATCCGATATAGCATCCGAACTGTCAAGCATGTTTTCTGTTTCCCTTGTGGGAGAGGCGACACTTCCGCTGTCGAGATGGTCCCGTCCAATTACAATAGGTGCAGAAACACGCCCGGATTTAACCAGATCATTAAAGAGTACCCCCGCCTTTTCTCTTTCTCCGTGTTTTAGCCAACAAATCCTTGCCGGTAGCCCCTGGAATTTCACATAAGGCACGCCATTTAAAAGCCAGTTCCTTAAATCGTCATTTCCCGGAAAGAGTTCTAATATAGCCTTGTCTGTAACGGCAATATCGTTAGGGTCTCCACTTAGCGCTACCCATCGAAAAGGCCCGCGTCCCTCACAAAATAATGGCCGGATAAATTCCGGCACAAAACCGGGTATATTAAATGCGTCCGATACGCCAACCTTCTGTGCCATGGCACGAATATTATTACCGTAATCAAAGACAATCGATCCTTTTTTCTGGAATTCCAACATCACGGTGACATGTTCACCGATACTTTCCATTACTCTTTTAAGATATTCATCTTTTTTGCTTACCCTTAGATTGTCAGATTCGCTAAGAGACATACCCATTGGGATATAGCCATTTAAAGGATCGTGAGCGCTGGTTTGGTCTGTAAGAACATCCGGAATAAAACCTATATTGAGGAATTTCTTAAGAACGTCTCCTATATTTGCTACAACCCCAACCGAACGGGCTTTATTTTCTCTTGCGTATTGTTGTACCCGATTAATAGCATCGTCTATTGAAGTGGCTTCTTCATCAAGATAATTTGTAACGATACGCCTGTGAAGCCTTGCGGTATCTACTTCTATTCCAAGATAAGCGGCACCTGCAAGCTTAGCAGCAAGCGGCTGCGCGCCTCCCATGCCTCCTAACCCTGCACTGACAACAATTTTGCCTTTCAATGGTGTTGTTGTGTTAGAAAAATATTTACGTCCACAGGCGGCAAATGTTTCATATGTTCCCTGTAAGATACCTTGGGTACCAATGTATATCCAAGAACCTGCCGTCATTTGCCCGAACATTATAAGCCCTTTTCTATCAAGCTCATAAAAGTGTTCCCATGTAGCCCAATTCGGTACAAGGTTTGAGTTTGCTATTAAAACCCTTGGGGCTTCTTCATGAGTTGGCATAATTCCTACAGGCTTTCCACTCTGTACTAAAAGTGTCTCGTCCGGTTTCAAGTTTTTCAACGATTCTATAATCGAAAAATAGCAGTCCCAGTTTCTTGCGGCTTTAGCATTTCCACCATACACTATAAGTTCAGAAGGTTTTTCGGCTACGTCCGGATCAAGATTGTTCTGAATCATACGGTACGCAGCCTCGATAACCCAATTCTTACAAACTATCTTATTCCCGTGAGGAGCTTTAACTTTTGGAATCGTTACAGTATTCATAATGATAAAAGGACTCCTTCTTTAATTATTTGTGCGATTTTCTCTATATGTCCTGAAAGGATGCAATCTTTTTGTATAAATGGAATGTGCTCACGTATATATGAATGGACGTTCATTAATCTCTTTGATGTTTTTAAAGGACTTAACAAATCAAGGGCTTGTGTCGCTACCATAAGTTCAATAGCGAGGATGTACCTAACGTTTTCTACAATCTTAAGAGCCTTATGTCCAGCTATGGGCCCCATAGACACGTGGTCTTCTTTATCACAATTAGTTGGAATAGAGTCTACGCTTGCCGGAAAACTTAAAGATTTACACTCACTTACGAGAGCGGCGGCGGTTGTCTGCACCATCATAAACCCGGAATTAAGTCCTCCTTCGTTTATAAGAAAATTGGGTAATCCGCTACGTTCTTCACACATAGCCATGTTAATCCGTCTTTCGGATATAGAACCAAGCGTAGTTAAGGCTGAAGCAAGACAATCACATAATCTGGCTACATAAATAGCATGAAAATTGCCACCGTTTAACGTAAGTTTTTCCTCTGGAAAAAGAATAGGGTTATCGGTTGTTGAATTGATTTCATGATATAATACTTGCTCGCTTCGTTGTATCTCTTCATAAACGGCACCATGAACCTGTGGAGCACATCGAAGACAGTAAGGGTCCTGAACACGATGACAACTTCCATAGTTTTCAGATATTTCAGTTGAGCCTCCAAGCCAGGCATCCATATCTTTCCCACACTCTATAGTTCCAGGATGGCTGTGTTCGAGAAGAACATGCCTTGAAATGATTTTATGCGAACACCCCATTACTTCTATATTCATAACGGCTGCAAGATTCGCAATCTTGAGAAGGGTTCTACTCTCATGCCACAATTTAAGAGCCATTGCCGTTGTATATTGTGTGCCATTTATTAAGCTTAGTCCTTCCTTTGGCCCTAATTTCACAGGTTTAATACCTGCCATATTGAGCGCTTCTTTAGCCGCTACCCGTAGAAAAGTATTACCGTTTGGTATAGTACACATGCCTTCACCAAGCAGAGGTAAGGCAGCATGTGCTGACGGAACCAGATCACCCGACGCCCCTACACTTCCTCGTGAAGGTACACAGGCTAATATTCCATTTTCTAACAATCGAATAGCAGATTCAACTGTTTGCAGACTTACACCTCTATGCCCGCGAGCAATTGAATTTATTAATATAATCCAGCCTGCCATAACAATATCACGCGAAAATTCCTCTCCAACACCACACGAATGGGAAAGAATTATATTTCTCTGTAATTCGGTTATTTTATCTGATGGAATGTTTACCTCACACAAATAACCAAACCCGGTGTTAATACCATATACACACTTCTTATCCTCAAGAAGAGAATATACGTAATCGTGTGCTTTATTAATTCTTTCTTCAACAATTGGCATCAACTTTATTTTAAATTTGGCTTCAGGGTTTGTAGCCTGTTTAGTATTTAGGCATAAAGTGTCAGGTTTTAAACCGGTACCTTCTATTGAAAATATAAAACATGGCGCTTCTGAAACAGATAACATTGAATCGTTGTTATGTATCATGATAGCTTTATACATTCTCATCTATCATTTTCGACATTTCTTCTTTTAATTTATTTAAATCATTTGTTATTAAAGAAATATATTTAAGGACATCATTCTGCGCATTTATTACAACCCTGGATGGTATTGAAGACGCTGCTGGAATTACAATGTTTTCTTTGATTATAGTTTTTCCCCCTATATATGAATGTGTTCCGACTTCACTATTATCATATATGTTTGCACCATGATTGATAGCACAGTATGGTGATACTTTAGAATTATTCCCAAGCCTAACGTTAATTCCAACCGCAACACCAACCCCAACCTCAGCATGTTCACCAATATATACACCTGGACCGAGCATTGATAAATGCCCGATTAACCCTTTTTTCTCTACAGTAACGCCATCCACTAAAATAAATCCGTTATTTAGAACCATATTGGTTCCTATTGTTGCCCTGTTTGATAAATAAGATCCTTCGCCAAAATTCAATAATGGCAAATCCCGCACCCACGTATCAGGGTATATCGTGAAATTTATATTACCCTTATAACCAAATATTCTGAAAAGCATCTTTTTAAGGATTGGCACAGTTAAAGCTATATAATAGAGTGGTTTAAAATAATAAACAGCAGTCCAACATAACCCGTACAAGTACCTTCTGCCATAAATTGGATGATCTAAATTTCTGGGAAACCTGCCTTTTATTATAGCACTCTGATGAGGCAGGCTCAACAATCCAGCGGTAATTATAAATGTTATAACATAAGAGATTGGAGCAATCACTAATAAAGCCATTCTTAATCCGATACTGTTGGTTAATAAGAAAGGCATGACAACAATACAAAGCGGTAAGCCAAAGATTGTAATTATATAGATTGGAACAAGTATTTTAATAATTCCTGCTCTAAACAAAATACACTCCTATATTTTACAGGTTAATACGCTCTACAACAATCTTAAAGTATCTTATCACAATTAATAATTTTGCATCACACACTTTAGTAAAAAGCCCATATCACGACATAGACGTGTTCAGTTTAATCCCACTCATATAATCTCCCCTAAACTCTATGATATCCCGATCTTATTCTTATAAAATATCTCTAAAACTTCCCTATCAAAAACATTCACAATCATACCCGCATCAGCAACTACTGATTGGCCATTGATAGCACTTGAACTCTGGCTTAGTAAGAATGTTATCACATTGGCAATTTCTTTTGTCTCAATTGCCTTTTTTCTAAACGTTAAACTTTCCGCATAAAGAGATAACTTTATGTAGTCTGGCAGTCCGGCGGCAGATGATGTTTTTATGACATTGGCTGAAACAACATTAAATCTGACCTGTGAAAATTGGCTGAACGACTGCGCCAGATATACCACCGATGATTCTAATGCGGCTTTTACAGGCGCCATATATCCGTAAGTTTCAACAGCTATTTTAGTAAATGGAACAGAAAGAGTTACCACTGAAGCTTTTTTATCGAGTATGTCTTTATCGGCAGCATTTATTAGAGCCTTGGCAATACAATAAGGTATAGTTTTAGTATCACAGGTTTTAAGGCAACGATATGTACATTTGAAAGGGATAGTTTCCCCTTTTATCATTCTCTCTACAAATTCGTTTCGTATAACCCTGCCCGGCAGCCCAACAGGACTTTTTATTATCACTAAATCTTCTTCTTTCGCGTCTAACCACGCCTTTTTGAAGTTCTCATGCACATCGCATTCATTTGTACAAACGAATCTGCTTGCCATTTGAACACCGGAAGCACCCATGTTTAGATATTTCGCTATATCAGCACCGTCAAACACCCCGCCAGCGGCAATAACAGGAATTTTTGGGGTATATGAATCAGCAATCTTTATAATATCAGTTACGATTTGCTCAAGACTTTGCGCCTTATTCTCAATAATATCTTTATAAGAAAATCCCAGATGACCACCTGCTTTAGGGCCTTCAACTATAACACCATCAGGTATTTTGTTATAATTATGATTCCAAAAATCACATATAAGCTTAAAAGCCCTGACTGATGATACGATTGGCAACAGCTTGACGTCTTTTCCATCAAGGTATCTGGGTAAATCTACGGGCATACCAGCACCGGAGATGATTAAATCAACATCTTCGTCAATCGCAGCCTTAACGAACCTTTCATAATCGGATATGGCGTACATAATATTAACGCCTATTATCCCACTAGTTAAACTCCGTGCCTTTCTAATCTCATCTCTTAACGCCTGTTCTCCAGTATCAACATCGTACTTGCCTTCTCTGTTATAAGCTAATCCAACACTGGCAATCACACCAATACCGCCTTCATTCGCAACCGATGATGCCAGTCCTGACATAGACACCTTAACACCCATCCCACCCTGAATTATAGGAACTTCAGCCGTTAGATTTCCTATCTTTAGCGGCGGTAACGTCTTTCCAGCCATATTATCTCAACCCCTAACCATCAACCCTTTTGATTTATTGTTGCTTAGTCTCAGCAACAGTACCGTCTATTATTATTCCAACGGTTATATCGCCCGTTCCTTCTGAACTTACTCCTCAGTGCGCTTATCCATCAAATATCAGCGAATCTATTATAGGGGGGGGTAGAAAAAGTCAAGTCTTTTTTTGATAAATTTTAATTTTTTTAAATAAATTAAATAAAATTCTTCGTGAGGCAGTACGAGCTAAAGGCATGACAGATAAAAAAACCTTAAATCCCTTTACTTTTTTTGCCGTGTTTTGGTATTAGTTTAGAGTTGGCATGAGCGAAAGAGCTGTAATAACTGGAATCGGCGTAGTATGTGCGCTTGGCCGCACTCCTGACGAGGTATGGGAAGGTTTATCGGACGGCAGGTGCGGCGCGGTCAGGATTGATTTTGCGGAGTTTCCCTGCAAGTCGGCGACCATAACCCCATGTCCAACCCCTCAGGCCCTTCATATCAGCCGGCGCGACGCCCGCATTATGAATACCCATTCATTCTTACTAATGGAGAGCGCCGCACAGGCATATAAAAATGCCCTCATAGAGACTGCCCCTGAGATTACGCCCGATTCGGTAGGGTTTTTTGCCGGACTTCCAATGGTTGACTACGAGACGGCCGATCTCCTTCCGGCGGTGTTGAAGTCGCCTGCTCCAGAGGGCGGCCTCGACTATGATGCCTTTTATATGAAGGGCTATAGGGAGATATACCCGCTTTGGCCCCTGTCAATGCTCAATAATATTGCCCTCTGCCAGAGTTCAGTAAAACTAAAAATTCGCGGGGAAAACGCGGTATTCTCTCCTCATGCCGACTCCGGCGTTTCGGCAATAGCCGAGGGCGTTCGTTCGGCATTAAGCGGCAGGGCAAAGATAGTCCTTGCCGGTGGGATAAGCGAAAAAATCACCCCGTCAAGCCTCGCACGAGGCCATATAGCCGGAGTTTTGAAATCCCGAGAGGACGGCGTCTTGTCATGCCGCCCGTTTTCTTCGCAAAGGTGCGGGACGGTTCCGGGCGATGGAGCCGCTTTTTTGGCAATTGAGACACTGTCATCGGCGGTTGCCCGTGGCGCCTCTCCTATAGCCGCGATAACCGGATGGGGCAGGGCGTTTGGTATCGGCGACGATTTTTGCAGCGGCCCAACCGCCGCCGCGATAATAAATTCGATGAGTGCCGCCCTTTCTATGGCCGGACTGAGACCAGCGGACATCGGCCTTTTGATAGCCCACGGCGACGGCACTGCCGCCGGAGATAAAAACGAAATCAAGGCTGTCAACGAGCTGTTTAAAAATTGCCCGATAAGCGTGATTTCTACAAAAGGCGCGCTTGGCAACCTCTACGCCGCCGCTGCACCCATTGATACGGCAGTTGCCGCGTATGTGATAAAAACCGGCAAAATCCCGCCGTCTCTATATTCCATTCCCGTGGATGAGGCCGTCCGCTTTGACATCGTTACGCAGCACCCTTTACAAAAACAAACGGGCAGGGTTATGATCAACTGTCATAGTTATGAGGGCCAGGCCTCGTCGTTGATCATCGAACGAGTGGCGTGATGGTATAACAGACAGGCGGTTTAAAAATGAGATTTTTATTCTACGACAGCATAACCAGAATAGAAAAAGGCAAGGACATCAGCGGTGTTAAGACCTTTTCCCTGTCTGAGGAATTCTTGCGCGGGCATTTCGAGAAGGAGGCCCTTGTGCCGGGTGTTATATTCATTGAGGCAATGGCGCAGCTTCTGGGCTGGCTCGTTATTTACTCCCACGACTTTAAACTCTCGCCGGTGTTGACACTGGTTGAAGGCGCACGTGTCCCATCGCGCCTGAGGCCCGGCTTTAAGGCGGAAATCTATGGAGAGATTATCTCTACCTCGAAACGCGATACTTTGGGGGCGGCCGCTATGTTTATCGACGGAGAGAAGATTGCCTCCGCTGACAGGATTATTTACAGCCACTTCGACAAGATAGACCCAGGCGAACTCTACCGGCGGTTTTGCTATTATAGCGGCAAACAAATCAGTGAGTTTTAAAGCCGGCAGAAGGGTTGTAGTAACTGGCCTTGGCATGGTTACCGCCCTGGGGCTGGAACTACGGGAGAACTGGGAAAAGGCGCTTGCCGGTGTGTCCGGCGTGGGCAGCGTGGCCGACATATATGATAAGGCGCTTCCCTGCACGGCGAACTCGCCCGTACAGGCCGTTGCTGCTGTTAATGAACGGGACTGGGGACGTATAACAGATGAATTCCCCGAAGATTCTGCCGCAATG
>JADFXO010000145.1 GCA_015233485.1 Nitrospirota bacterium | reverse complement strand
CATACCAGGACGCACCAGGATACGCTGGTGAAATGCGTTTTTTTACAATGGTGGACCCTTCCGCACCTTCCATTGAGGACCGTATATCTGATACATCATGGAACACCGAAGCCCGGCTCTCTTTTGTCCGAAACACTGTTCGTGCCGTTGCCGAACTACACGGTACCCAAGTAGATGATGAACCAATCTTACACCGGAATCTTAACCCGGAAACAATTCTTGTTAAATACGACAACACGCCTATACTGACTGGCTTTGATTTTGCCAGGATACCATCAGATACAAGCGTCGCATCTGCCGGCATACCAATCGGGAAATGGTACGCCTCAGTTGCTCCTGAAATTCAAGTGCAAGGATTGAGCATGGCAAGCAATCGTTCAGATGTTTACTCGCTATGTTTTTCATTGAGCAGACTGTTTCGTGACAGACCTGATCAAACAACTAAGCAGGCACTTGAAGTCCTTGATAGAGGAATGTCTGAACAGCCTGCAGAACGTGCCGCCCTGGATGACTTGAAAATGGCAGTTTCTGAATTATTAGGCGAATCTACATCACGCCCTCCTGCACCTCCAGCACGATTTTGGAGCGAGGACCAAGTGGTGATATTTAATAAACATGACTATCGTATAGTCTCCCGGCTTGGTGCCGGCGGTGTTGGAATAACGTTTAAGGTAGTGGAAATAGACCGAATTACGAAAGAGGACCTTGGGACTTACGTCGCAAAGGTTGCCCACAACGAAAAAGTAGGCCAGAGTATACTTAGAGCTTATAGCCTGGCGCGACCTCATCTAGGCCGTCACAGTGGTCTTTCTGTGATCTTAGAAGTGGCCGGTGAATCCCATGAGAATGAGTTTATCTCTCTTATGACTTGGATTGAAGGTTCATCACTTGCAGAGTTTACAGGTGTTTTTTCACTTCTGGCTGAAGAGCAGCAAGAGATGTCAAGCGAAGCTCTGGCTTTACGTTGGCTTCGGGCTATCTGCGAAGCTCTGAAGGCATTGCACGTAAACGGTCTCATTCATGGTGACATCAGTCCACGTAATATGATAGTATCCGGCAGTGATATTGTCCTTACGGATTATGACTTCGTTGTTAAGATAGGTGAACCGATTTCAAACCCAGGAACGGTTATGTATTGCTCTCCTTCTTTTATAACAAAACAGAATTCGTCAAAGTCTGATGACATATATGCCCTTGCAGCAAGTTTTTTCCATGTGGTTTTCGATAAAGAACCGTTTCAGTATAACGGATCTCTGACCAAAGGGCGCGGGTTAAACTGGCATGGGATCAATCGCGACGAGTTCCCGATTTTGGCCGGTTTGTTGGATAAGGCAACAAACCCTGCCCCGGAACATCGCTTTAATACCGTAGAAGAAGTGTTGAAGACACTCGAAGCTCAACAATCGAAAGAAACAGAGGCCATAGAGAACCATGGTGAAACGCCTGTTACGAGTCAGGAAGCAAGCCGTCTTGTGGAATTGCATGATCATCAGGTTGAATGGCTTACATCTCTGTTGCAGTCCTATCCAGGCTCCCGATGGGGCAACCAAGAAACTCGCGGCCTGGATTCAGACTTTGCCGCCAAGACTTATGTCGAGACTAATCTTGAAGAAACGCTGCTCAGAGATATTAGAAACAGACGAGTGCGACTTGTGGTTTTATGTGGCAACGCCGGAGACGGTAAGACAGCCCTGCTCCAACACGTAGCTTCTGCACTTGGATTAGGCAAACATCCATCTTCAAAACGAGTTCTGGAAGGAAGTTTGCCTGACGGACTGATTGTACGGATGAATCTCGATGGCTCGGCAGCCTGGGAGGACCGCTCTGCAGATGAGCTTCTTGACGAATTCATGAAGCCCTTTCAACAGGGGCCTCCCAAAGAGGATATCGTTCACATGCTTGCAGTCAACGACGGGCGTTTGCTGGAATGGCTTGACGGAACGGAAGAATCCCCGCTTACCATAGAACTTTACGAACGTCTTCAGGAAGAAGCTTCGGAGAGAGAATCTCACGTTCGTTTTATAAGTCTCAACCAGAGGTCTCTGGTGGGAGGCATAACATATGATCGGAAGCAAATAGAGACAGCCTTTTTGGAGAGATTGCTGGATTATCTATATGGAGGTAGGCTGGCCTCAAGTATCTGGGCACCCTGTCAGTCATGTACAGCAAAAAACAAATGTGAGGTTTTCCGGGCTATGCAGATTTTCGGACCGGACGATATAATAGCGGCTGAGAAAAAAGAGATTCGCGACCATGCCCGTAAACGCCTCTTTGAAGCCCTGCAGGGCGTTCATCTGCGTGGCGAAACACATATTACCGTTCGAGAATTACGGGCCGCTCTTGTTTATATCCTTTTGGGGATCCATAACTGCCGTGATTACCACGAGGCAATTGAAGACACCGCGCTGCCCTATTGGGATAGGGCGTTCTCACCTGCATCTGCCGGACGGCAGGGCGAAGTACTCCGTGAACTAGCGCTCTTTGATCCTGCGCTGGAAGCTCACCCCATGATTGATAGGTATTTGTTGAGCAAAACTTTACCGGACAGCACTAAGACGGCACCCCATTACGACGATCTATCTCTTGAATCCGCCCGACGGAGGGCCTACTTTGAATGGACTGAAAAACATATTGAAGAGGTGGCTAAAGACACTAAAGCACTTGGTCTTGCCAGAGGTGCACATCTGGAACTTTTCCGGGAACTACCAATGGTGGGACAAGATACGTTGAACCTTTGCGAAAGGCTTTGCGGTGGAATTTCGAGACTTGAAGACCTTCCGCCACAGTCGCTCAAACGGACTGGAGTAGTGCCTCTTCGCATTACTCCACGAACGCCCACTGAAACTGCATTCTGGGTTGAGAAAAAGCTTACCAGTTTTCGGGTGGAAGCTGTTCTGCCGCCTGCGACGGAAGGGGTTGAGCGTTTGCATCGGCAAGCCTTCCTTATTTACCGGTATCTCGACAGCCGAGAAGAACGGTTACATTTGGGTGCGGAACTATTCCATCTTCTTCTTGAATTAAATGATGGGTACCAATTGGGTGATATCTCGACAGACGATACATTCGCACACTTATCTATATTTATTCGACGCCTTATCAAGGAAGATGAACGCCAACTACTTGCGTGGAATCCAATGCAGGATGAAGATATGTTCCAAGTATATATTAAAACTGACATAGATAACAACCAACCAGTACAACGAATAGTTCTGACCAAGGTTTCCCATGGAGGTGATATTTGAGCCAAGTCATCGTTCGAGATGTATTGGGGCTCGATATGACCCGGGAAATATGGTCCGGGAATTTCGAAAAGGCGCTTCCTATTTCTATCCAAAATTTCGATCTTGCGTCGGTCCTGCCCGCTGTTTTTTACATGTTTCGTCGTGGTTTTAGAAGGGGGAAGGGAAACTTTTTAAAGACCTTTGGAACGACTTCCGGAAACTCTAAAGAACAGCCAGTTACGATAGAACGGGTTACGGCTAAACTCCTGGAAAACAACCATTTCCAGGGTTTTGACGGAGAAACCGCTCAGGCAATCCTTGGTGACCTCCTTCTCTGTTATTGCCTTGAAAACTCAAAGCGTGAGCTTGGAAGAGACAAGCCTATACAGAGGGTTGCCCCGGCGCATTATATGGCCTCATGGGTGGATCTTCCTGACAAAGTTGCACATTTGCGATTTGTTCCGGAATCGATCGTTGCTATTTTAGCCAATCAGAAAGGTGATTTTATTCAGCAGAACCATGAGGGTGATCGTACATGGTTTGCGGTTGGTAGAGGCTTTGAAGACAACGTTCTTCTCAAGGTATTTCATCAGGGCATTGTACGAGAGGGAGAAATGGCAAGCCTTGATTCGGATCGGTTTGTGGAAGATAAGCCGGTTAGCATGGATCAACTGCTTATGATTCGCATGGCCCAAAAATTACTTAGAGCACCTGAAAAACTTCGTGGAACAGAGAGACCTACGATATCTAATCAGAGACCCATTTCCGAAAAGGCGGACGGTGAATTCTCCGAAGATATGCGAAGATTTATTCGTGCTTATGCTGGCATAATCCCCCGGCACTCTTTCGTTGATTTATTAGAGTCCTGCATGTCAGTGGGATTGATAACAATCATCTCCAGTGTGATCGAGATTCTCTTTAAATGGGCGGATACAGGAGAAGTACCAAATAAAGCCGAACAGAAATCTGCAAGTATATTGATTGACTGCTCAAATGGAGTTGACCGCCGTCTGAGAACCATTGCCGAACAATCCATGAGTGACTTTATGCGGCGCATCGAGCGTTTTCCCGTGGTATTGATGGCTCTTCGATTACTTGACTTCGAAGCACGATACGACCCAAAGATAAAACAAATGAATATTCCGACAAAGCCATATGCCACAGAGTGGCTAAATATGCTGGGTAAACTACTCCATAAGAAGAATGCCGGTGCAGAAGCTATTCATTACGACCTGGAACGTAAGGCACAACAACTATCAGAAAAACTTAAAAAAGATTACCCTGACATATCACAAATCCTGAGCAGTGAAGAAAGCCTGCATAATCCGGTTTGGCGTCTTGCTGAATCGCTCACTTCGCTGCAAGGACGTGAAAGCACGCAAGCAAACCTGATCAAGTTAATAAATTCGGCATTACTTATGGGACGTCCTAATGGACTTGCTTCAAAAAGACGTATTCGCTATTCCGACATGTTAACAAGCAAAAAAACTCGTGAAGTCCGTTCACTTATCTTCTCCGATTCTGTCCTGGATTACCTTGTTCATCTTCACGTATTGAGAAGCGGTAACAGCTCGGGTGTTCGCTCTCTATCATTTAAAGAATTCATTGACAAACTACGTACTCGCTATGGATTCTACGTAGACGTTGCCCCTCAGGGGATGACTATTTCGAATGAACTGCTTCAGGCAAACCGTGTATTTTTAGAGAGACGGCTGAGAGATCTTGGCTTGTTAGTGGGCGTTAACGATGCAGAAGCGATGAAACGCCTGCATCCCCGATTCGAGCCAGTAAATGGGGGCGAAAATGGAATGGACTAACCTGCACTCAAAGATTCTTAGTAACTCTTTCAGGAAAGTATTAGGCCACTCTGAGCGTGGGGCCCTTGCCTTCGTACGGTGTCTTACTTCCGATATTGTGGAAGCTCTCTCCGAAGATGCTACTTTCCAACTTACAGACTGGAAAGTCTTTCGTGTGGCAGATACAGTCAGTGCCACAACTATAACGGCTGACCGAGCTGTAGAATTGCGGGAGTCAAAGGATGCCCCCTTATTGCTTTTGGTGGACACTTCCCTGGCAGGAGCGGGAATGGATGGTATTTATAGCGCAGCACGAGAGGTGGATGAAGCGAGCCTTTTTAAAGAGGCGCTACGTATGGCCCAACATGAAGTAACCCGGCAGCTATCGAGTAAGCATCGGGATTATGCCGAGAGAGCAATAAAGAAAGCGAAAGGCTATGGTCAACGGCTTAATATATCACCTTGGACTGAGTTCGATTTCCTCATTCGTATTGTAAAAGAGAAGAAACATCCCGGAGAACTTCTTCATCTCTTAGGCCTGTGGCCGGTAAAGGCATCCGATGATTGGAAGAGCGATGACATAGATAATTCTCGAATGTTTGTGGATAGGCTTTTAGGAACATTCGTTTCCGGTCTTACGCCTGCAGAGCGAAGAGAATCATTAAGACTTTTAAATCCCACCCCACAACAAATCAAAGAACTCGATCGTTATTTGTTTTCAGCCGCCACTAAACCGCTTTTGCCGGCATTGGCTGAACTTGCATACAAGCCCGACTTGTGGGTCAATGCATTGAAGTTAGAAAATTCCGCACAGAGCATTCAGGGAATTGAAATTACTTCGTGGCGTACCAATACGGATAAGATTGCAAAGTGGTCGGGTCTGGATGAAGGAGATACGCCAGAGGATCCTCCTGTTTTCATTCTCAATCCGGACGCTGAAAAGACAGGGGATTACAAAACGCTTGAAGTAAAGTGGAAGGCGCGCCCAGGAAATCTTGAAAAAGGGGCAGTGGATTATCGTATCCAAATCCTTACTGATATGGATGAAGCTCTTGCAGAATGCGAAAATCGGCATTCCGGCAGGAATGAAGAAAAGTGTAGATTCAGCAATAACAACTTCGACATGTTAAACGAGAATGCGCTGATTTCGGCAAAGGTAGTTGTTTCTGTGATAGGCGATAGTTCTGTTGAACAACAGGAGAGCGAGGAGTTTACCATACGTTTTGGTAGCCCACCGGATGTCCCGCCAGGTGGTGTCGGCAAAAAAGTCAGGACTTTCAGTGAGGGACTGATAGAACTGGAAGACAGGGAAACGGTCTCTAATTTCGTATCTTCCATAACCGAAAATCTCAAAGGGTTTGTGGTGTTGAGAACACCACAGCGAGGAAAAAGTTTCCGGGTATTTCGTCCTCCTCTGATTCGTGATGTGGAGAAACAATGGATTGAGAATTCTGGGGCAATCGGGCACTGGCGTGTCAAAGTGCGCGCCTCAGGGGAACGAGCTTCTAAAGTTGAATTCGACCGTTATAAGCTCCCTGAATTCCCATCAGGGTCAAGTAAAGAAGCGGATTGGAAGCGAGTAGTAGACGCAAACAGACGTATGTCTGAACTATTTTCTGTCTGGGGGGGAGGGGTAGGCCAGGTTTACGATGAGAAATCCAAAGTATTCGATGTAGTGAAGGAGTACCTTCTATCCTGGACAGCTCTTCTGAAGTTAGGTAATCCAAAGTGGGCACTTGCGAATACTGTGGAAGTTCAATCTCTCTCAGGAAAAACCATTGGACTGATAGTCCTGCCAAGTCACCCTCTGAGAGTGGCTTGGCATACGGCTTATGACAATCTCGTGCTGCATACAGCGTTTGAGCAAAATATGACAGCCAAGGAAATCCGAGAGGAGCTGAAAATGCTTGACGGTGCTATGTTTCCTGCTTTTTTACCCGGTATTGACAAAGAAAATAATATTGATGGAAAAAACACTTTTGTCTTTGCGGATACGCTTGGATTTCACGCAGTCGGAATGGTTCTTGATTCAGATAAAGAGCCGAAAGCTGCAGTCGCTCTGCTTGCCAGAGCATTGGGTGAAAGCGAGACATCGGATACCTCTCCGACAACGGGAAAACAAAGCGCGCAAGTGCTGGGGGAAGAAATCATCAAATATCTTGAGTGTCATAACACATCCACACTACTTCAAATTCACGCACTCAGACCTGGCGATGGACTGACGGTTGCAAGGTCTCTGGGACACGTTTCAAAAAAACACCCCAAAGAATCATCGGATGAAGATGAAACTGAAGAGAACACGCAAAACATGACTCCTGCCTTTACCCTGGAACTCTATCCGTCCCGGGAACAAATAGGAGTTGCAGGACGTTTTATAGCGGAAACTCGTGAAAAACGCCGAAGCGGGACCGGGGTATTGTCTTCTGATGACGATTGGATGTTTAAATCAATAAGTCTGCCGGGTGGAGTAACGCTGCCACGGCTGCGATGGGCAAGAAAAGGCGAACAGGACCCAAAGACGGCTGCTCATCTTGCCGTAGCTTTCGATACCTTTGAATCCAAAGTAGTCACTCAAGACAAAAGCAATGACCATAAACGCACTTTTTATGCGTTTGGTCTCTTGTCCTTTTTCGATAGAAGATACTCAAGTATTCCCTCCCCGCTCTGGCAAAGTTTCATGCCTTTGTCAAACGAAGGAGAGAAGCATCCATCCGACCGAATTCACTCAGAGCGGTTAGCGAGGTTACAACAGGGCATTCAAGAGTGTGTAGTTCGTTACTTGAATGCAAAAGACGCTTTGCCAATACTTCGAACGGAGATCGGGCCAGAGAAAGCACAGAGCCTGAAAACGCTGCATAGCCTTTGCGACTGGGTTATTACACTGGATCGTAACGCGGGTATCGAGTACTTTGACTCACCTGCAGATAATAAGGATATCTACGACTCCTACGTGATCGATTGCGTTCCTGAACGGGAAGACCTTGGCTGTATGCAGTTGATCACCTCAACCAGCAATATTGAAGAGGTCAGAGGATTACTTGACGGAGCCCTTGACCAAATGGGCCTTAGCCGCAGCCGCCAAAACGCCGAATTTCTTTTGGAGAATCTCAAGGCACTCAGTGGGCGCTTGGCAATCCGCCTTACCGGTCAAAAGGCACCAACATCGGAGCTGATTGCTCTTGCTATGTGCCAGGCAAATTGTCGGCAAGCCACAGAAAAAAAAGAATGGGTTACCCTTAACAACGGTTTCTTAATTGTAGATAGTCAAGACAATTGACCCCTTTACGCAATTAAAAATGACCCCTCTCTAAGAGGTTAGTTAATGTTTTTAAGTTTATCCTTTAGCCTGTAACTGCTCCCGTTAATAAAAAAGATGTTTGCGTGGTGTACGAGTCTGTCGATGATAGCAGAAGCTACAACATTATCGTCGAAGAATTTGCCCCATTGGTCGAAGTTATAGTTAGAAGTAATGATGACAGATGCCTTTTCGTATCGTATCGAGACGAGCTGAAAGAGGAGATTAGCCTGTTCTCTTGGGATAGGCATGTAGCCCAGTTCATCGATAACAAGCAGGTGGAGTCTGGAGAAGGCGAGGAGTTTAGCAAATATGGTACCATCTCTTTTAGCCAACGATAGTTCCTCCAGGAGTTTCTGGGCGCTGATGAAAAGCACACGGTATTTTGCTTTACAAGCTTTTATACCGAGGGCTACTGCCAGGTGAGTTTTCCCAACGCCTGGTGGTCCCAGAAGGATAATGTTGTTTTTTTCTTCTATGAAGCTACAACTGCTAAGTTTTATCACCTCCTTTTCGTTAAGAGCCGGCTGGAATGAGAAGTCGAACTCTTCCATAGTTTTTACGAAAGGGAACTTTGCCTTAAAGACCTTGGTGTTGATGGAGCTTTCATTTTTTCTTTTAAGCTCCTGTTCAAGAACTAGGGCAAGGTACTCTTCGTAAGGGAGCCTCGCTTTAACGGCCTGGTTGGAGATTTCCCTGTAGCTTGCCAGGATGCCTTTAAGCTGCAACGCCTTTAAGTGGGATTCAATCTGGTTTGCCAGCTCGCTCATAGCTCACCTGCCACTTTATAGCAAGAAAGCCCTCTGGTTATATCCATAGTGTTGTGCATTATCGGGTTAAAGACTGCTTCTACAACCGGTTCACTGATGGTGAGCGCACTGAGCAGACTCTTTACG
>JADFXO010000144.1 GCA_015233485.1 Nitrospirota bacterium | reverse complement strand
ATTGCAAGCGCCCCAATCCACTGCCATGCCTCTACCGCCTCCATGCGGGGATAAAATACCGACAACTCCGTCGGCATAAGCGCGTTTTTCAGGTACTTCACATACGAGACCAGCACGTTAGCTATGCGAAGGGGAAGCGGCAGTTCGGTTAACGAGATTACGGCCTTATAGTTTTTCTGTGCGAAAAAGGTTATGACGCTAAACGCGCCGGCAATTGCGAACATCGGAATTTTCTCTATGATTAGTTTGACCAATATTGTTTCTCTAAGCCGCCCTAAAGGCCAGATGTCTATTAGCAGGAGCACAAAGGGGAGTGTCACGAGCATCGGTTTTGACATCAGGCCAAGCACAAAAAAACAAATCACATACATGTATTTTTTCAGCGACGGCCGCTCTGCGTATTTTACATAGGCCAGCAGCGCGGCAAACCCAAACAACGCGCTTAACAGTTCCTTACGTTGCGACACCCATGCAACAGATTCAACGTGGGCTGGATGAAGGGCAAACAGCGCGGCAATAAACGCACCTCGCCAAACGTCCCCCGTCATTTCCTTAAAAAGAAGAAATAGCAGTATGGTGTTGATTATGTGAAGAATAAGGTTGCTGATGTGATGTCCACCCGGGCGCGCCCCATACAGTGCCGCGTCAACCATATGAGAAAGCCACATCAGGGGAATCCAGTTGCCGTCAAGGGTTGTCGTAAACGCCCACTTAATACCCTGAACCGTGAGACCGGCCGGCACGTAGGGATTGTTGGTTATGTGTATTGCATCGTCAAATGAAACGAAACCGAAGTCTTTGACAGGTAAAAACACTATCAGTGCGGCAGCGGTAAGCAATAGCACCACAGCGTCGGCAGGGTCAATCCCTTTAATTATCTTTCGAAGTCTTGACATTCTTAAGCAAATCTTTTAAACTAATAGTAGAAGCCTGCTGTGGAGGGCGAGACGCGCTGCCCGCAAAGGTATCTTCCGCCCATGATCCAGTAGGCTTTTCTATTTTTGTTAGACTGTGATCATAAAAGCAATTTCCGTCATCAAATTCTTTTACTGTTATTTTTGTACTATGTAATTTACCATCTATTTCCAAAGGAGCGTAAAATATATGGATATTCTTAATATGAGGGTCATTGTCTCTATCCGGACGAGTTTCAGATAAGGCAGCGTTTTCTATTAATTCAGGAATTGCCCTAATAGCTTCTATATGTTTTAATGGGATTAATCGTTCCTTGCTCAATGCTTTATCAATCCCAATGCCCGTTATGTCGATTTTCCAACCAGTATCTTTATTGGTCAAAGACTTCCCTTGTAAATTTGCCTTAGCCCATTGTTTAGCCTCCTTCCTTGCAGACCATAGCTTATCACCAAACATCTTGTCATTGAGTTTCGTTATATTCATATCCGGCATGTCCGGCTTTGAAAACAAATCCTCTGTAGGCCATTCGGCCGGTCTGATACGTAATCCTTAAACACTTTTGCTTTAATCGTGTTGGGCATATTTGACTGGAGGAATCACTCATTTGCCGGCAGACGAGGCGGCAAGGCGGCTTCATGGCTGTAAACTTGTGCGCCCATTTCGCCGCTTGCGCACCCATTTCGCCGCCTCTGCCCCAATTACGCGGCTTCGCCGCCGCGTGTTATCCGGGTTTATTGATGTTTTGCGGGCTTTTTAGCAGGTTTGCCGTCTGCCCTTTTATGCAGCCAGTTGGCAATCGCAGGGGCTAGTTCTTTTTGCGACTTGCCGCCTACAAATACTCCGATGTGTCCGCCCTTAAACTCATAGAGTTCCTTGTCGGTACTTCCTACGAGGTCGTTTAATAGTTTTGTCGAGTCAGGCGGTACAATGTGGTCGCCAGTGGCAAAGATGTTCAGAAGAGGCATGGTAAGGTCTTTGAGATTTACCGATTTATCGCCAATCTTGAGCGTGCCCTTTATGAGTTTATTGCCCTGGTACATGTCCTTAATAAACTGCCTTATGGTCTCGCCGGCCTGATCGGGGCTGTCGAATATCCACTTCTCCATTCTAAGGAAGTTCAGGAGTTTTTCCTTATCTTCTACCACATCGAGCATACCGATGTATTTGCCGACATTAAGGGTTATAGGCATAAGCATGAGGAAGCCTGCGTTAAGAAAATCCCCCGGTACTATACCGTAAGCGTCAACTAAGGTGTCGGCATTCATGTTTCTCGACCAATTAAACAACAACCCCTTTTTAATCGAGAAATCTATTGGAGTGACCAGTGTGATCAGGTTCTTTATTTTCTCCGGATAGATGGACGAGAATATGGTGCTGAAAGTCCCGCCCTGGCAAATGCCCATCAGGTTTATTTTATCTATGTTGGCCGATTCCCTTATATAGTCAACGGCGTCATTCATATATACGTTGATGTAATCGTCCATGCTCAGGTATCTGTCCGCGCGTGTAGGATAACCCCAGTCGATTATGTAGAGGTCAATGCCGTGGTCAAGCAGATTCCTTACAATGCTTCTGTCTGGTTGCAGGTCAAGCATATACTCCTTATTGACCAACGCATAGACAATAAGCACTGGTACGCTGCACGTTACCTTGTCATTCTTATAGTGGTAGAGTTTCATCTTATCCTGCTGAAAGACAAGTTCCTTCTGAGAAGTCCCTACATCAATGTCTTCAATCTGTAAGATAGTCTCAGTGCCTTTGATGACCTTGGTGCTGACATCGCCTATCTCCTTTGCCAGGCTTTTAGTATCAAATGCTACAAAAGGCGTTTTCATTGAGCAACCTCCTTATCATTTTTTACGTTTAGTTTTTTCTCAAGTACCCGAACTTTTTTCTTCAATTCGTAAAGTGTCTTATACATATCGTCTATCTCGGAACGTACCGGTATCGGGAAGTCCGAAAGATAAAGCTCCAGCAGTTTGTGGAAATGTTTTCTGAACTCAAGGGCTGACTCAAGAAGCGCACCCTGTATAGAAGAGAACTCCTCTGTGTTAAACAGCGCGAAGTACTCGGCTTCATTGATTTCAGTCCACATCTTGTAGAAATCGTTGTAGCTCTTAATCTCTTCACCGGACTTAATTTTCTCGGCAATCGCTTCAACTACCTTCTTTGAGGCCTTCTCTCCGGCTATGTATATCTTGTGCTGGAATTCCGCGTTCTTAGCGATGTAAACAGTATAAAGATCCAACGTTCTCAGGAGAAGCTCCAGTTTTTCTCTGTCTTTCCCTACCTGAGGGGATTTAAATGCCTTTCCGAATGTCTTTTCAAACGCGCCATAAAAATTATGGAAGACATTTATGCCGGCGTTAGGATCGTTTCCCGAGGATATATCGAAAAACGAGTTCATGCTTTTTTGTACGGCATCAAGCCACGGGCTGGCAAAATTCTGTGCGGACGCCCCCCATGTCTCAACCACTTTAGAGGACTGGCCGAGGAGTTCCGACGCCGATTCTGGATTTGTAAAGCCGAAGAGTTTATCCATGAGGCCCTTCAGTTTGATTGGATCGGCTAAATCCTTCATGTTTTCAGGGCTGAATGCATTATCCTGAACGGCCTTAATAACGGGCTGCCAGAACTCGTACACCTTCATATATGAATCGAATCCCTGAAAGACCTTCGACACGGTGTCCTTGCCTAACCCTGATGGATATTTCTTCATCATTTCGTCAATGGAGCCGCCTACGGTTTTAAACCATACCTTGTATAAACCCATTACGTCGCCCCCAGAGCTATCCGACGGCATTCCCATTGCGGGAAAGCCCTTCGACAGATTGGTTGCCGTCTGGACCCAGTTGTTTATGAATTCCTTTTGAACTTTCAACAGCGACTCAAAGAAAGACGCAGTTCCTTCCATCTGTAAATCCTCCTTATATCTATTAGATTTTATGTAAATCCTCAGGCCGCAAGCCGCCCTATTGCATCTATTTCTTTATGTCCTTGAAAAGCTCAAAAAAAGTCTTTGCCATTTCCTTGCTCATCTCAAGCTGCGTTGCCAGTCCCTCCTGCCAAGCCTCATGGATGCCCCTGCTGCCTTCCTCAAACATCTTGAGATTCATCTTCTGCACTACCTCTTTTAAAAATGCGTTTTCCTTCTTTAAAGACTCGTTTTCTTTCAGGACTTCTTCGTGCTTCCTTTGTGATACAAAACCAAATCCCGCGTAAAACTCGGCCATCTTTTCAAAAACATCCGGTCCAACGCCGAACAAATCTTTTTTTGCAGGAGCCATGTTAAAAAACTTCGCCGCCGCCTGCGCCCCCTCCTGCTGCATCCTGGTAAAATAATCCGTAAACATGTCCTTAACAAGGGGGTTGCTGTATAAGGCTGACAAATCTTTTAAAAAATTTTCATTCACGGCGCCCTCCTAATTTATATTGAGCCGATTTATATTGAGCCGGCCGCTCGGGACATAACTGTTCCGCTCCAGAAGTATACAACTATTTTATTTGATAAGTCAAGCATCGTTGCCATGCTGCCACGGCAACGTCAAAGTTATTTTAAGGGTAGGGCATTAGGGGTTAGCGGGTGACGGAACGAGACGAGGGATGATGAGCAGGAAAGATACAGCGGGGAAATAGAGGCACATTTGAACACATAGGATAAAAATAGCCGGATTGGGCCGCAACGCTACTGGGCAGGATCGCTGCCAAACTAGTATCAAGTAGAAATCTCCGGGGTCTCGGCGAGGATTTCCTTCGCCCGCACAATGTCTTTTTGTATTTGCACCTTTAAATCTTCAGGGGATGGGAATGTCTTCTCATCCCTAAGCCGCTTTATGAAATACACGCGTATGGTCTTGCCTACGAGGTGTGTATCATAGTTGAAGAGATGAACCTCGTATGCCATGTGGTCACCCCCGAATGTGGGGTTGTAGCCGATACTTGCAACTGCGTCGTAAAAATCACCGTCAACAGCCACCCGCACTACATAGACTCCGGGCTTTGGCACCAGTTCATCCGGCAGGGAGAGATTCGCGGTGGGCGTTTGAAGGAGCGTCTTGCCTCTGCCTGTGCCGGTTATCACCTGTGACTGTATGAAATACGGCCTTCCCAGAAGTTTCCACGCCTCCTGGACATACCCGCGTATGAGCAGATGTCTTATCGAGCTGCTGCTTACCACGTTTCCACAGCTCGTAACGTTTCTGACCACGTTAAACTTGAAGCCAAATTTGACTGCCCTCCTGCGCAGCACTTCGGTCGAACCCTTCTTGCCCTTGCCAAATCTATAATTGTGCCCTACGATGATGTGCGCGGCCCCAAGCCGCCTGACCAGTATCTCTTCAATGAAATAATCAGGGGCTATTGACGAAAATTCCTTGTTAAAATCTATACACAGCAGTACATCCATGCCGGTTTTCTCTATCAGCTCGGCCTTTATCTCAAATGGCGTCAATATCTTTAACCCCTTTTGCGGATTCACTACCTTAACGGGATGGGGGTCGAAGGTTATCACTATCGATGTGCCCACAGCGCTGCCAGAGGCGGCCTTCACGCGTTCTAATATCCTTCTGTGCCCGGCGTGCACTCCGTCGAAGTTCCCCAGCGTTATGATGGGATTGTGATATGCCTTCGTTAAATTCTCCAGTCCTCTTATTATCTCCAATGCCGTCTCCCAGTATGTTTTATTAAATCAACCTTACAATTATACAATTTTCAAAAAAAATAGTGTTATAATATTAGGTATGGCAGTGCTGAAAATAAAAACATATCCCGCAAAGGTACTAAAGCAGGTTGCCACGCCGGTTAAGGATATTGGCGGCAACACACAAAAGCTCCTTGATGATATGATAGAAACCATGTACGACGCCGCCGGAATAGGGCTTGCCGCGCCTCAGGTCGGGGTATCAAAAAGGATCATCATAGTGGATACATCTGCTAAGGACGCCACTGAGCGCGACCCCCTTATAGTCATTAATCCGGAGATTGTCTATTCCGAGGGGGATGTGCTGTCCACCGAGGGCTGTCTGAGCCTACCGGAATTCACCACAACCGTAGAGCGCCGGGCGCTGGTCTTCGTCAAGGGCATCGACAGGGAGGGCAATCCCGTTGAGGTTGAAGCCTCAAGGCTCCTGTGCAGGGCGCTGCAGCACGAGATAGACCATTTAAACGGTATCCTGCTGCTGGATAAAGTCAACATAGATGACGGACTACCCCGTATTATTGAGAAAAAAAACCAAACGTGATTGCTTCATAACACGGCGATTCTGTGTATTATCATAACGATAAAAGGGATTGGATTTGAACATAGTTTACTTTGGGACTCCGGCCTTCTCTGTCCCTTCGCTTAAGGCGTTATTGGAGGCCGGACATAATATCAAGGCCGTTGTCACGAAGCCTGAGGCGGACAGACGCGCGGTGGCATCTCCCATAAAGACGCTTGCAGAGGCGTTGTCTCTGAGGGTCATTCAGCCTCACTCAATACGAACGCCGGAGTTTATCCTTGAAATGCGTGACTGCGCCCCTGATGTGATTGTCGTTACGGCCTATGGAAAGATACTTCCGTCAGGGCTGCTAAAACTTCCACCGCTTGGGTGTATCAATGTACATGCCTCTGTGCTGCCGAACTACAGAGGGGCAGCCCCGATTCAGCGCGCTATTATCGCCGGTGAAAGGGAAACCGGCGTCACCACGATGCTGATGGACGAGGGCGTTGACACTGGGGCGGTGTTTTTAATCAGAAAGACCGCCATAGACGAAAGCGACACGGCTAATACATTAACCGGGAGGCTTGCCGCGTTGGGCGCTGACCTCCTTATTGAGACACTTACAGGGATAGAGCGGGGTACGCTTAAGGCCGTGGCACAAGAGGGCGTCCCCTCATATGCCCCCCCCATTGGCAAGGAGGACTGCCGAATCCTCTGGTTGCGTCCTGCCCGTGATATAGTTAATCTTATCCGGGGGCTTTGTCCTGTTCCCGGTGCGTTTACGTTTATTAATGGACAGCGCGTAAAGATACTCAGGGGCGCTGTCAGCAATCTGCCGAATGAAGACCATAGGCCCGGCGATGTCGTAAGAAAAGACCGCGAGGGTTTATTAATAGCCGCCGCGGGCGGTATCGTCTCGATAGAGGAACTCCAGCCGGAGGGGAAAAGGCCGATGTCGTACAGGGAATACCTAAGAGGCAGGGTCAACTCGAAGGAGGAAATCCTCCATGTGGGTTAAATTATTAAGGGGGATTGTGCTAAAAATATATTATCCTTTTCTGATGCTGCTTGGTGCATTTTTTAAAGATAAGAAGGAAGGGTTTCAGCGGCACATCATCAATTTAAACAACAGGCTGGTTCTAAAACAGGGCATAAAAACGCGGAAAATTCTTCTTATGCTCCCGCACTGCCTTCAGATAGACAAATGCGATATAAGGATAACGAACAACATATATAACTGTAAGCGATGCGGCAGGTGCGGCGTAAAGGACTTGATTGCCGTTTCGGAAGAGAAGAAGGTGGAGCTATACATGGCCACCGGCGGCTCAGTAGCAAGGAAAATAGTCACCGATGTCCGGCCGCAGGCCATAGTGGCCGTGGCATGTGAGCGCGACCTAAGCAGCGGGATAGTCGATTCCTATCCTCTGCCGGTTATAGGGATTCACAACGAGCGCCCATTCGGCCCGTGCTTCAACACCAACGTAAGTATAGAAAAGGTAGTCGAAGCCATAAATGCCCTCTGCCCGTAAGGCGTCCTGATGGGCGGAAATGCGTCAGGAGACGAAGCAATATTATTAGACCGGGCTATCAGTGAAGATGAGGGTTGACATGCTAACAATAAAAAAGGGCGATATTGCGGATAGTCTGCTTCTGGAAGTGATGGCGGACATGCACATTGTTAAAGATAAGCTGAGTTTTTTTGAGAAAAAATACCATGTATCGTTTGAAGTTTTCGAACAGTCAGTGAAAAATCAGGAAGAGAATTATCATCACTGGGATGATTATATGGAATGGAAGGCATACAGGCACTTGTTTGAAGATAACACACGGAAAATACGTGATATAAAAAATGCTGATTTCGAAGTTAATTAACGATTCTGACTTCATTGCATCCTATGAAGTTCTTGATTACAAGCAGTGGAACGGGGGTTTTTACTATAAACTAAGTATTGTTTTTAAAGATAACTCTGCATTGTGTTTAGTCATAGATTAAAATGAACATATAGACAAAAGATAATACGCAGTGGTATTCTTAAAAAAGGAAACAGGATGATGCCAGAGTGAAAGAGGAAATAAGCACGATTATAAAACTTACAAATACTTATTCCGCAGCTATAGTTGCTGTAGCCACAGTGGTTTTGGTGATTATTACTGGTATATACGCTTATTTCACTAGGAAAATGGCAAAAATAATGGCTAATCAAGTCATAGCCGATATTCAAGTTTCTAATGTGGTTCTTAGTAGTGTTCTCTCAATAAGTGATTTAGGTACGCGAATAGTGAGTGATGCGCTTGAACAAAGAAAAAAGAGTCCTGATCTCTACGAAAAAAATAGGTACTTTGATTTCAGACTATCGTTTGATGTTACGAATAGAAACTCTGGGAGTGGAAGTATCTCTAATCCACGGTTAGAGTTAAAGTATATTAATGATGGTTCCAAGTATGAGATACCGCCAAATACTGAAGGAACGATATTTCTACGCGGTGGAGAGTTACAAGAAATTATACAGGAATACAAGCTTAGTAGCAATGTTGAACGCGATTTGAAGGATAATGATTCTGTTTTATATAAACTTCTTAGAGAAGATTCACCTTCATTTGAATATTGCATCAAATACACCAATAATCTTGGGAAACATTATTCACTAAAAATAAATGATATTCGGGTGAACGGTTAAATATGTAGTTTTACCCAAAACTGTGTCATAAAGTCGGCACGGTAAATTTGTTCTCCATCATAAGTAAGCGGTAGCTGCTTAGCTTGTTGTCATCATTGTCCCTTTCCGTCATTCCGGCTTGCAGACTGTGTCACAATTACTTTTTACAAAAAAAGTCAAAATATGTAAAACACATAGTTATATGTCTATCACCGTATTGACGTTTCGACCTATGACTTTTTTCTAATACCGAAATAAGGTCAAAAATTGCGGATTCTTTAGTCTGTCATTCCTGCGAAAGCAGGAATCCAGTTGTTTTGAGCATGGAACAACATAATAATAAATGGAAGCGCCGATGAATAATGCAACTTATTGAAGAATATCATCACACAGTGGAACGGTGTTCCTGGATTCCTGCTTTCGCAGGAATGACAGACTTACTAATATTACTCATTGTCCACAACTTGGGATAACTTTTCGGCAATAATTATCGATAATGCAATACGAATTATTCCACGTAATTATGAC
>JADFXO010000143.1 GCA_015233485.1 Nitrospirota bacterium | reverse complement strand
AGCCGGCGATGACGCTGGTAGCTTCTTCTGGTGACGCCAAGGGCGGCTTTGGAGATGGCGCTATATCCGCAAGTGGAAGTGTGACGGGCAGCGGCAAGTTTAATGCCACACTAAAAGTCGAATCATTTTTAAACACCTCAACAGGCCGCGGCAACATACGCTTGTTGCCAATTTCTATCGGGGAAAGGCACAAGGCCACTAAATCAGGCTACCGTGATATTCACGTAACGGCCTTTGATAATATGAATGGCGCGGATTACTTTATTATCATATATAATAAGAGTTACGTTTATTTCTCAGAGTCAAGCGATACGCCAAACGTAAACGACGGGACAATTCCCACGCCGATAACGAGCCAAATAAGCCAGCCTACGGTTTCTTCATACTACATCGCGTATAAAACAAAGGACGGCAACCTGATTAAGGCTGCTTTGGCGGGGGACATTGCCGCGGCCTCGTGCCAGATAAACAACGGCTATATGGCCTATACATATTGTATCTTTGAAAATGGAGCGTTTGTGGCGAGGACGATAGGCATGATTGACATCGCAACAGGTACGAAAAACGAATGGGAAACTGACGACAACGACGCTCGCCTAAGCGGCTTTCAACACCTCCACCATGCGGCGATAGGAATATTGTGACCAGTTATTAATGAGTACATAAGTATGAGGACATGCTCTCGCACAAAATGGCCTTTCATTCTCGGTTGTCTTGTCGTCATTCCGGCTTGTCTGGAATCTGTTTCTACGCATCCTCAAGGCAAATAAGATTCCGGACAAGCCGGAATGACAGACTAAGGTAAATTTATTGCGATTTAGCGGTTAGCAATGTCATCTTACTAATGTACGGCTTAGTATATAAGAAGGAAACAGCATCTGCCACTGGGGTAGCAGCCTACACGAAGAAACGGTCAGCCCTGCTGCCTTATGCCAGCGGCATTGATATGGAGGGCAACGCGCACCCCGCCACCCTTCCCATGTAATCGTGGGGATGGGCTGCCTTAAGCGTGGACGCGCATGTTTATTTTTTATCTGTATCGGGCGTCTTATTCCTGTCGGGACTTTTGTTTATAGAGGCATATATCCCTTTTACCGCTTCAAGGACTCCACCAAAATAGGACATCATGTCTTCGTTGAGGTTAAGCCCCTTTTGCCGAAGTTCCTTCAGGAAGACCTCTCCATCCGATTGATTCCAGACGCCTCTGGTTTTCTTTACGAAGTCTGCCGTTTGAGAGGACATGTCTATCATAACATTCCTGATGCCGTCAATGTTCGTAGAGGCATTGTAAACCTTTTTCAATGTCTCAAGCACCAAGCCGACATAACGCTCCATATCGGTTGTCAGCTCAATGCCCTTTTTCTGCACCTCATCCAAAAAGCCCAGCCATGTCGTATGGTCCCATGTACCCTTCTGGCGCTCTACGAAATCACTGGCCAGCTCTAGTAGCCTATCAAAGGTCTCCGTCATCTTTTTGTTCATCATTAGTCCTCCTGCAATAATTTATACCAACTAACAATTTATACCAACTTACGCCAACCGCTACTATTGTAGCATATTCAAGGGGAAAAAGCAATTAAATTGTTAAACCCAAGCTCCGGTTCTTATTTCACTTCCATGGATTCCCATCCACCACCCAATGCCTTGTATAAGGCGATTATATCGGTTGCGATATTACGCTCACTTTGTACTAAGGCGTCCTCTGAGGTGTAAAGTGACCGCTGTGCAACAAGGACATTGAGAAAATCTATCTGTCCGGCGGTGTAAAGCTGCAAGGACAAGTCAACTGCCCTTCTGTTGGCAGTTACGGCATCGCTGAGCGACTTGCGGCGGGCCTGCTCATTCTTAAACGCAATTAAGGCATTTTCTACATCCTGAAACGCCGCAAGGACAGTTTTCTGATACGTGATGAACGCCTCGTCACGCAACGCCTCCTGTAAGTGTATGTTCGATATAATGGCACCGCCCTGAAAAATCGGCCAATTCACCGACGGGCCGTAGGAAAACGAGCGGTTGGCAGCGGTCAACCAGTTGCGAAGCATATTATTTTGCCAGTTCATTGTGCCGGTCAGCGAAAAAGACGGGAACAGCTGTGCAACTGCCACACCAATCTGGGCAGTGGCGGCGTGAATCTCTGCCTCAGCCTTGCGAATGTCAGGGCGGCGGCGCAGCAATTCCGACGGGATACCGGCAGGAATTTCCGCAGGCACTATGGGGATAGCGCCTGCCGGTGACAACCTCTCAAGCAATGCCCCGGGCGGCTGCCCAAGCAGCACACTCAAGGCATAAATGGATTGCCGTGCAGATGTCTCAAATATAGGTATCTGAGCCTCTGTAGCGGCAATATTGGATTGCGCGTTGGCAACATCAAGCGCGCTGGAAAAACCCACATCCATTAGTTTATGTGTAATACCGGCGGTATGCCGCTGGGCCTTAAGATTGTCTTGTGCTATCACAATCTCCCGTTGGCAACCCCTGAGCTGGATATAATTAAGCGCTACTTCGGCAATGAGGCTGACATACGCATCGCGTACGTTTTCGATAGAGGCCTGTACGTTAGCTCCGGCCACTTCTACGCCGCGGCGTACGCCGCCGAACAAATCGAGTTCCCACACGGCATCAAAACCGGCCTGATAGAGATTTTTCCGTGAATCATCGGGGAATGTGCCCACCGCGTGAGACTGTTGAAAACTAGCTGAGCCGCTGAGAGACGGCCACAATCCGCCAATGGCTATGCCGCGTGATGAGCGCGCCTGACGCACGAGCGTCCCGGCAATTTGCAGGTCGGGGCTGTTGTTAAGCGCCTCTTCAACCAGTTCATTCAACAGCGGGTCGTTAAACTGCCTCCACCACTGGGTTATATCAGCATTTTTTGCGGTAGCTAAAGACGGTTGACTCGCTGAAGTCTCTGACACCCCCGCCCATTCAGAGGGAACCGTGGTCAACTGCGGCGGGTGATATTCCGGGCCGGCCATACATCCGCCAAGAATTAACAAAACTAGGGCGGCGGCAATCAGTACATAAATACAAATAAATCGTTTCTTTACATTCATCATCACACCCTCACTCGTACCTTAGTGCGTCAATGGGGTCAAGCCGTGAGGCCTTCCACGCCGGATAGAAACCAAAAATTACACCGACACTGGCCGACACAACCACAGAGACTACTATCGCACCCATTGAGGCCGCTGTCGGCCAGTGCAACACCGAGGTTATGATATAGGAGGCCCCGCGCCCCAGTATTATGCCTATATTGCCGCCTATGAGACATAGAACTACCGCCTCTGCCAGAAACTGCCGCAAGATGTCTGCCGGCTCGGCGCCTACCGCCATGCGAAGGCCAATCTCACGAGTTCGTTCAGTGACTGAAACAAGCATTATGTTCATGATGCCGATACCCCCGACAACAAGCGAAATAAGTGCAACACATAACAGGAGTTTGGTTATCAACTCCGTCGTCGAAGTCATCGCCTTGGTAATCTCGGTCATGTCGCGTACGATGAAATCATCAGGGTCAGAGGGCGAAATGTGGTGATTTTGGCGAAGAAGTATGGTTATTTCACGTATGGCGGAAGGAATCTGCACGGCAGACCTCGCATCGGTCAGTATCTGGTCAACGTTTGTAAACCGTATGGGCTGCGGCGTGTCGGCCTGCTCTGTGGCAGAGGCAACGGGGTAGAGGTTTTGCTGGAGATTAGGATATAGCTGGTTGAGGCTCGTGACATCGTTGTTGTTTGACGTGTTTGTACTGCTCTGATTGGCAGCGGAGAGAGACGTAGCCACCACGCGGTATTTGATGGTAGTCCATGGCGCCAGCAAAATATCGTCCTGGTCCATACCCATCATATTTGCCCCCTTTGAACGCAATACGCCGACGACCTTAAACGCCACGTTGCGCACCCTTATCTCCTTGCCTATGGGCGATTCGCCGCCGAACAACTCCCTTACGATTGACTGGCCGATTACGCAGACCTTATTTACGTTGCGTACGTCATGCTCAGTGAACATCTCACCACTGTCCATATCTGTCCAGTCCCGAATGTCAAGAAATGAAGGAGTTGTGCCGTACAGATACGTCGGCGCATAGTTGCGGTTGCCAAATACCAACTGCGTACGGGCGCGCACTATCGGCGCCACACTGCGGACAGAGGGACACTCTGTGCCAATGGTATTGGCATCCTGCGGCGTCAAGGTCATCACGCTGCCGAATCCGAAATTGATGCCGGAGGTGTTGGCTGCCCCCGGAATGACCACAAGGGTGTTGGCCCCCATGCTCGCCATAGTGCGCTGGATAGCGAGGGAGGCGCCGTTGCCTATCTCGGCCATCGTTATGACCGCGGCGACGCCTATTACAATGCCAAGCGTGGTAAGCATCGTCCGCATGACATTGAGCCGAAGCGCCCTTATGGCCGTTTTAAGAGTGCCGTAGCCGTTCATGTGCCACTGCGGATACTGGAACTTTTCTCTATAAGTCCGTCCTTGATGTAAACGGTTCTCCCCGCGGCTTTCGCTATGCCGGGGTCATGGGTGACGAGGATTATTGTGATGCCGTCCTTGCTGTTAAGCTGCCGGAACATCTGCAGGATTTCCTCACTGGTGCGCGAATCGAGATTACCGGTAGGCTCATCCGCAAGGAGCACCTGCGGGCGGTTGATAAGTGCGCGCGCGATAGCCACGCGCTGCTGCTGCCCGCCTGAAAGCTGAGACGGGAGGTGGTCAATCCGGTCAGCCAGGCCAACCCTTTCCAGCAGGGCCACGGCACGCTGCCTTTTTTGATGCTCAGTGAGGTTGTCCCTCGCGTAGTTCAGGGGCATCATGACGTTTTCAAGGGCGGTTGTGCGGGGCAACAGATTAAAGGTCTGAAAAACAAACCCGACCATGCGGTTTCGCAGCCTCGCCCGTTCAGTCGCGTTAAGCATTGAAATCTCCCCGCCGTCAAGCCAGTACTGCCCCGAACTCGGGCGGTCAAGGCAGCCTGCAATATTCATAAGCGTACTCTTACCGGAGCCGCTGCTGCCCATCAAGGCCATAAATTCGCCCCTCAATACGTTTAACGACACACCCATAAGCACCGGCACGTCAACCTCGCCAAGATGGTAGGTCTTCTGAATATCGCGTAATTCGATCAGCTCCATAACGTCCTTAGTGCCTTCCCCTGCCCATCTGCGGAGTAAACGGGTTCTGCTCTGCCCCCGTGCCGGCCTTGCCGCCCTTGGTCTCCGGCGTCATCTCTCCCACAATGGCTTGCAGTCCGTCAGATAAATCCTTGCCTTTGACCTCGGTTATTACACCGTTAGTCATCCCAACATTGACATGGACAGGGCGGACAAATTTGCCTTGTGGCGTCCAAATTGTCCCTTGAATCTTCGCAACATCGGTGTGGCCGTGCGCCCCTTCCCTGTCCTTGCCTGATGCTACAGAATGCTCACGAGACTTGCCCCTGGCCTCCGGGGCAATCAGTTTTGGCGAGGGTGACCAGCGCAATGCCGCGTTTGGAACTACCAGCACGCCTGTTTTACGGCCGATTTTGAACTTTGCATTTGCAGTCAGATAGGGCAACAGTTTGCCGTCGTCGTTTTTTGTATTAACCTCAACGGTATATGTGACAACGTTCTGGGTCATAGTGGCGTTGAGTCTGATTTTACCGACCTTCCCGTGGAATTCCCTGTCAGGAAACGCATCCACGGTAAACGTCACCGGCTGGCCTTGCAAAATGCTGCCTATATCGGCTTCATTAACCGAGAGCCAGAGCTGGATGCGCTTTAAATCTGTCGCAATCAGAAACAGGCTTGTGGCAGACATACTCGACACAACAGTCTGTCCTATGTTAACCCGGCGGTCAATAATCACACCCTTGACCGGCGACTTGATGGTACAGTAACCGAGATTGACCAGCGCGCTTTTGAGGGTGGCCTGAACTTGCGCCACTGCGGCCTTTGTCTGCTCAACCGCCGCCTTTGCGGCCTCCATGTTGGCCTTAGCAACCTCGTAGTTTGCATGGTACTGGTCATAAGCGCTTTTGGAAAGGGCATCGGATGGGCCAAGCCTCTGTGCCCTCTCCCAGTCCTGCTGTGCCTGCAGCAATTTGGCCTTCATCTGGAGTACATTGGCGTCGGCGCTGAGCTTGTTTGCCATGTTCTGCTGCAACTGTGCCTTCGCGGCATCTACCGCTGCTGAATAAAGGGAATCGTCAATCCTCGCCAACACAGTGCCGACTTCAACCGGCGTGCCGTAATCAATAACCTTCCCGTGTTTGTCTTTACCGAAGCTGATGATAATGCCCGAAACCTGGGCGCCTACATCCACCACCTGCTCCGGCTCTACTGTGCCTGTTGAGCTGATAGTGGCCTCAAGGTCACCCCGTTTGACCTCCACAGTGCGAAAGACCGGCGCGTTGCTCCCTCTGATAAGAAACCACCATGCTCCGGCACCAACAACAGACAGCACAACGGCTATTATAATTACGACTCGAATTGTCTGCCGTGTACGCACTAATGTAAGACCGCTATCTTCATCAATTTCTCCTTATTATGTTCACACTGCACAGTTAGACACAATGAGTCCGTTAAAGGTTTAAAGAGAGAAGTTAATGAAAGCTCCCCCCAAGGAAGAGTCAGTCCTATCGGTTTTAATCATTCGCCGATAGGACAAAACACATTTCCCATGTTTCAGGATTTATGGCCTTATTGTTATTTCCAGCTTACCCCTAATGCGTACCATGTACTATTATAATAAGTGTACATAGTTCCATCTGTCCATGCTACAAGGGCAGCTCCGTTGGCAAACCTATGAGAGTGTAAACTAAAGTGTGTAAACCTCCATATGGTAGAATAGGGGTAAAAAACCAAGGAGTGAGTGAGTATCCCCAGTTTATATGGCGTCAAATTCCCTCTTAAAATGCTCCAGTGTGGTGTTGTCATAGATGCAGAATTATATAATCTTTACGCTTGAGGCCGGGCTTGCCTCAAGGAACTGCTTACTTTCTTCAACTAAAATGTGCGCGCATCTGTCCTTTGGAAAACCGAAAATACCGGAGCTGACCGCGGGCATAGATATGCTATTAAAACCTCTTTCAGCGGCTGCCGCGAGCGAATTAATGACGGCGTTTTTTAGTTTTTCGTTCTCGTTGCCCTCGCCCATCCGCGGCCCGACGGCGTGTATGACCGCCTTACATGGAAGTTTTCCCGCCTGCGTGACAGCCACTGTCCCCACAGGTGTGTAGCCGGCCTTGTCACTCTCATCCTGAATAATACTGCCGCCTTTTCTGACAATAGCCGCCGCCACGCCGCCGCCATGCTGCAGGTGTGAGTTTGCCGCGTTCACTATCGCGTCAACCGCCCGTTCGGTTATATCGCCCTTGACAAGGCGGAGTTTCCCTGTGCCAACTGTTTTTTCGCTTATCAGCTCCATCTTATCGGCCTCCATATTCGGTATATTTTGCTGATTTGCCCCTTACAAGGGCGGCGGGGTATTTTTTTTTGTTCTTTTCCAGTTTCTCCGCGGCCGCCTCAAGCGGGTTGATGTCGAATTTATGGGCAAGATTCGTCAGATATATCATCACGTCTCCGATTTCATCTTTCAAATCGGCCAGTTTCTCAGGCGCGAGGCTGTGGCTGTCCTCTTCCTTTATCCATTGAAACAACTCCACTATCTCGGCTACCTCAACACTGAGGGCCATCGCCAGGTTTTTCGGACTGTGAAACTGTCCCCAATCCCGCGCCCCCGCAAACTCGTCAAGGGCCTCTGTTAATTGCACAATTGTCATTTAAGCGCTCCTGTTTTTTTAATCGATAACACAACTTTTAATCAATAAAACAACTTTGAACGGCAATCTTGATTGACAATATGATAATATAAACGCAAGCATATGTCAAATTTTCGCAAAACTCAGCAGCCTCAGGATGAAGCCGAGATACAGGGGCAGGTTGAGCGTATCACTTACGCCAACGAGGAAAACGCCTTCAGTATCATCAAGGTGTTAGTCGCCGGTTACAGGCAGCCTGTAACTGTAGCGGGAAATCTCCTGTCCATCAATCCGGGCGAAGTGCTTCGCCTTAGGGGGGCATGGGTTATCCACCCCAAGTATGGGCAGCAGTTCAAGGTAAACTCCTACACATCTATCACACCGGCCACAGCGGTGGGCATTGAGAAATATCTCGGCTCCGGCCTGATAAAGGGAATCGGCCCGGTGCTGGCAAAGCGCCTCGTTGCGAAATTCGCCGAAAAGACGCTTGATATCATTGAGGAAACCGTGGAAAGGCTTAAAGAGGTTGATGGAATTGGCGACAAGCGCGTCGAAATGATTAAGTCCGCATGGGTAGAGCAACGGGAAATTAAAGAGATTATGCTCTTTTTGCAATCTCACGGAGTGAGCAGCGCATATGCCATAAAGATATTTAAGCAGTACGGACATAACTCCGTCGAAGTAGTAAAGACAAATCCCTACCAACTGGCAACTGACATATACGGGGTTGGCTTCATTACCGCCGATAAGATAGCGGCAAAACTTGGCTTTGCAAAGGACTCACCGCTGCGGGCAGAGTCCGGTATATTATACGTCCTTCATCAGCTTGCCGACGAGGGGCATGTGTATTATCCCATTGAGCTTCTCGCCGCCGAGTGCGTGAAGGTGCTTGATATAGAATCTGAACTGGTCATGCAGGCAATGAACGCGGCGGCCTCTGCAAGACATATCGTAATTGAAGGGATAAACGAGGATGGAAAAAGCCCAGACAAAAGGGCAGTCTATCTGGCAAAGTTTTACACGTCGGAGACATCAATAGCGGCCAATATGAAAAAACTCCTCACGGCTGTCTCAACGCCATATATTTTTGACGAGGACAAGGCCTTGCAATGGGTGCAGAGGGAGCTGTCTATCACGCTTGCGGAGAATCAGATAACGGCCGTAAAGATGTCGTTTAATAGAAAGGTGCTGGTGATAACCGGCGGGCCGGGCACGGGAAAGACCACGATAATCAACTCTATTATAAAGATATACAAACGGCTTGGGCAGCGCGTCCTGCTTGCCGCCCCAACCGGACGCGCCGCCAAGCGCATGGCCGAGGCAACCGGCGACGACGCAAAGACTATTCACCGCCTTCTGGACTTCAGCCCAAAAGACGGCGCATTTAAAAGAACCGACAAAAACCCCCTTGACGCCAACTTAGTAGTCCTTGACGAAGTCTCCATGGTGGATACTATATTAATGCATCACTTTTTGAAGGCGTTGCCGCCGCAGTGTACGCTTATCCTTGTTGGCGATATAGATCAACTCCCGTCAGTTGGGGCGGGAAGCGTCCTCAGAGACATAATCGACTCCGGGGTTGTGGCCGT
>JADFXO010000142.1 GCA_015233485.1 Nitrospirota bacterium | reverse complement strand
AATTCTTCAACATCTGCAGTTTGTTTAATATAAAACGGATTATTGTGCATATGGATTGGCACAAACGCTACATTTCGGAAACGGCTGCTCCATATCCCGAAAGATATATACAATACATGGAAAGCGTAGACTATAAAAAGGAAGTATCCTATGGTAAATTGAGGATTTATGATATTCCAGATGACAAATTTTATCAGAAAATATACTCTCCCGACACACTTGCAATAATTAATGAACTGGAGAAAAGATAATTGCAGTTTTGCAGCGAAAAGAAAAGAAATGTATTATTCTTAATACTCTGCATGATAACGTTTTCATCAACTATTCTGTGTATACAGCATATTGATGCAGATGATCTGAAAGGATTAAATGCCGTCCCTTCCTTAATCTCCATGCCGGGTTATAAGCTCGGCACGGGCATTTGTTTCAGCAGTGATAATACTGAAAAGATAAAATTTATCAATCAGACCATTGGTCAAAACAGGGCAGGCGATACTACATACAAAAGTGAGGTTCTTATCATTCACGAGAGACTGATGACACATGAGACAACGCTCTACCATACTGCGGCACCTCACGTTGAATTTCATATGATTAGTCCAGTTAAGTACCGGGTAAGACTGCACAACGTGAAAGAAAGTTTCCCCCTCATTGTTAGCGAACAGTTTCACAACGGATGGCGTGCGTACTTTGTGTCGTTTACTTCTGATTTACATTCTGTAAAGGCCGAAAGCATTTCAAAATATAAAATTTTGGCGAAAAACGAAAACGATCAGGCTTCAACAGACGAACTGAGAACATTAATAGGCAGTCAGCTTGTAACGTACGTCGGAGACGGCAAGATTAAGGAAAGAAAACAATATCGCTATTTATACAACGGAGTAAAAGCCTTTGATCATATTGACAACTTTACAATTGATTTTATATCTAAGAATATCAAAGGCACGGTACAGAATGATAATCTGCCGGAGGGAGCTTTTTACGAAACATGGTTTGCCGGGGGATTTGCGACAAAGGCACTAAATTTCGATATGCCTCAATGGTCGTTTAAGGGCGGACTAAATAAGAGCTCTGTTGAAATACCAGATTTATATCATTGGAAGGTTAACGGCTATGCCAACAGCTGGTGGATAAATACGGAATTGCTGCGGATGATTAAAAGCAATTCGCGGGCTGATCAACTCTTCTACAAGCAGAATGCAGATGGCAGCATGGATTTCGAGATTGTAATAGAATTTTGGAATCAAAGGATATTCTATATTGGAATAGGTGTTAGTATGGCGGCATTTCTCTTTTGTCTAATGTATCTGATATATGGCTGGCGGAAGCGGCGACTTATTAATGGAGGGGCTAAAATATATGAAGGATGAGGTACATACATGCAGCGTTTATTGACTTTACAGGAGAGACTATCCAATCCGCGTATATCTGAGCTTGAATCAGCGCAAAGGGCTGTTTTTGAAGACTTTGTGAAAAACTCAAAATTACCTGCAAACAGTATCGGCTTGTCTGTGTCTGTCGGGGACGGGATTTGGGATTACTTAGCATTTAAAAGCTGCAAAAATATCAAAAAATTATTTGCTTCAGATATCATTGATTGTCCGGTGAACTATAAAGACATCGCGTTACTGCAAACTTTAGGAGTTTGGGAATTCCACAAGGTTACCAAAGAGACTGTCTTACCATTTGCTTCATCGTTTTTTGATTTAGTATACCATCAGGATGTTATTGAGCATGTGGAAAATCCTGTTCTGTTTCTCTCGGAACAGTATAGAGTGATGAAAAAAGGAGGGGTGTTAATACTTGGAACGCCTAATCTGTTTCGCCCTGCAAATATACTAAAACTAATGATAGGCAGGCTAACATTCCCAGTTAAGTTAGGCACTAAGGAAGTAATTGGCGATTATATCCATGTACAGGAGTTCTATGATCAGCAGCTGCTTCTGCTGTTAAAGGAAGTAGGATTTGTGAATATCGAAATCAAATACATTTACTTCGGTATGTATTTCCTAAACCTGAATTTTAATACGTATCCATCAAGTGATTTCGGGAAAAAGATGTGCCATTTTATAATGTGTAAATGTGAGAAATAGAGTTTTTTGACAAATTACAAATAAATGAGCAGGGTAAATATATGAATGAAGTAATTATTTCTGGAGGTAGAGAAAGATTAAAATCTGACTGTGGAGGCAGTTACGCAATAGGCTTCCATAGGTCAGACTATCTGTATTATGAAGCATAATGCTCCTAAATGTCATTTTTTATTAATTCAATGTTATTCAAAATGTTTCTGAAAGCCATATCGGAATTGCTGGTCGTTTTGTCAGTAATTGTTCTAATGCGTGGTATTTCTTTTTCAAGTGCGCTGTCTCCCGAAACCTACACTGTTAAAGCACTGGTTACCCTTAAACAAGAAAGGCATATAACTGTGTCTGAATCGTTACCATTTCTCTGGTCTCGGGATTTTTTATCATCTGCAAACATAGGGAAGGGATGGATTGAAAAAAATGGAGATTTGGTCTGGACTACCGGCGAGGAAATGTCCATGTTTAGAATTCCACTTAAAATTACGAAACCATTGGGCAGTTCTGTTTTTCCTCGTGATTATAATGCACTATGGATTGAGTACATAGACTTAAACCCTCACAACCCCTGCATAATAAGCATTGACCTTGATCTTAAGCGCCCCACCTCAGTAACGCTGCATAGCGATGCACAACGAGTTAACCATGTTGTAGCACATGGAGGCGATGTAGACCTTAAGCCCGTTGAGATCGTTGAAGCAACCACTTCAACATGGAGGGAACAGGATAAAATCTATGAGTTCAAGAGAATGTTTGGCCTTTCGTTCGACAAGGATTGGCGCTTTGTTCAGGACCATGAATACACGGTTATCAAAAGACGGTTTCATAATAACATATCTGCGATTGAGGCTCTGGACATTGAATTTTCTAATGATTATGAAATAGGAGGAGTTAACATGAGGCTTGCTTTTAAAGACAGGCCAAAACCAGACACAACTGTGGACTGGGACAACTTGCCAAAGGATATTATTGAGCTCGATAATAGCACAATCGTTCGCATTTGGATAGGCAGATATATAAGAAATAATCTCGCGAATGAGGCAAATGTATTTCTTGAGGAGATTCTGGTTCACGTGAAAGGCCAGACATCACAGGTAGTTAGAGATAAGCCGTTAAGGATGGTTGTCTTTCAAAATATTAAAGATGATATGTCGGCAATAAATGACGAAACAGAAAATCATAAGAATATTAATAAAACAATAAAGACGAAAGAAAATATTAAGATTATCCCCCTGTATCAGATTCAAACTGAGGAATCTGATACAGGCCTCAAGATGATTGACATTGACATTGAGGAGTTATCAAACCTCTACGCAAATGATGATGAATCTGTCTTTAAGAAGGCGGTATTGTCTGTAAGACCCACCGACCCGCTTGAATACTGCGGTATTCGTCTTGAAGGAATATGGGCTATGAATATTACTAAAGATAGAAGACCAGTGGTTCTATCGGTTATTGATAATGCCAGTAAAGACTTTGGATGGCCGTTCATAGATGTTGCCAGTGACAATGGCCGTATTGAGGTTTTGAAGTTCTATAATTATTATTCCTTTAATAAATCAATAACTTCAAATAGCGCTGCTAAGTTAACAGCTAATAATAAATTATTGTATAACAGACGAGATGTTAGAATTATTGCGAAACATATCACCACCAGTGTCATAGACAATGAGCTATTTGTAAAAGGAGACACAGACAAACTGATTGAAATAGTCTGGCCAATAGACACAATCGTAGAAGATGGTACACGTTTTTTCCTTAGACTTACCAGCGGTAATGAATTCGTAAAATATGGGTTTATCAGCATAACATCCGGCCGAGGGCAACAGTTCAAGAGGACCTTCGAGCCAAACAAGCCTCTGAATCTGACAGGGATTAAAGGCGCAATATCAGAAATCAGACTCACGATGGCGTTATCTGATGGCCAGTTTGCTATCAAACTGAATAATATGGCCCTGTTCAGACCTATTCCGCTTTCTCCTGCAGAGGCGCTGAAGATTCCAAGCCCTGTGTCAGTTGTTGAAAATCTATACCCGATTATTAATAAGTCTGGCCTTATAAAAGCATCGCCGGGCAATTTGAAAGGGATTATATGGAGCAGCGACTACCATGGAGATTTTCAATGGTTCACAAGGATTGATAATCGGACTGGCGTCAGGGGTGTTCATTTTGACTTTGAAAACAGTAGAAATGTAAACGAAGAAAACCCATGCTGGTTAAGCCTGACATTTAACGGTAAGCACCAACAGGTATCAAAAGACTTTTGCAGCGGCTTGCAATATGGACAAACCTATATTTCTATTCCCGATATGTTTGCTGATGGAGGTGCTGACAAACTGCAGTCAATTACATGGAAACTCAATGTGGGTAAGCAAATCACCAGCAACACTCATCCCTTGTCTTTTAATTATCAAATGTCCATAGATAGATTGACCGTTCAGCCAATGAGCGCTTACATGCTGAATACTGCGCTCCTGAGTTTTGACAGCAAGAACCTATACCCAAAGGACACTACGGCTGATTTCGCCAATGGACTGTTGTCAGGAGGAGCATGGTTGAATATGGGAACGGTTGAATCATATAATCTCGGAAGAGACTTAAAAGTGCTTGAGAATCCTTATTTAAATGTAATGTCTGTGGTTGCAGAGCGTGTTCTTCTGCCAGGTCAGTATTATATGCCGGAATTTGATACGCAGAAAAAAATCCACATTTCTCCATTGGCAGGCAGACTTGTTAGGATAGGACTAATTGTGTTTATCAGCGTTGTGCTCGTACTTGGATGGCGGAAGGGTTTGTGGCAGAGGTTATGGCAAAAGATAAAACTATTACTTACGACTGGCTATTGCTGGATGCTCAGACAAATTAAATGGCCTAAACTACTGCATGTCAGTGTAAGTAAAATGATATTTTGGATTATTATAGCCGTTGTGTTGTATTTAATGGGACTTCTAAGCGGAAAAATCGGAATGGGAACGGATGTCTTTTTCACTCTTGGCGCCCTATTTGGATTTATGGCACTAAGGACCATGTTGTGCTTAACACGGCCAATGATAATTCGCCATTGGAGCGCAGCATCAGAAAAGACTTATGAAGAGTGGGGAACCGTATATGTCCTCGGATTCGTGGTAAGTATAATGGGATGCGCAATAATGGAGGCTTCAAAAAACGAGGGCGCTGCCGGACAGCTAGCCGTGATGGCATATTACAACCTTGCATCTGGTATTGCTCAAAAGGTGCTGCAAATGTGTAAAGAGGGTAAGGCCGCCAGTGGAGACTAAAAAAAGTCGGCATAGCATCTATATATTTATAGCACTGACGCTTATACTTGCAAGTCTTGCGATACTCAAGTACGCCTCTCTGCATTCCACTGTCTTTGATCTTGGGGTATTTCTCTGGATTTTTTATAATATCAGTGCTAATGGACAGTGGCAGTTGTGTTTCTATGGCCATGTACAGCCTTTTTTAATACCATTGTCCTATTTATTGACGCCTGTTCCCATCATTTTTTTCCCCTATATAATACTTTTCCTTCAGAGTGCTTTCTTGTCTTTACCTTCTATAGGGCTAGTGCGGCGGTATGGTTATGCAGCTTTGGCGGTTTTTGCCCTCTACTTTCCCCTCTGGTATAACAATCTTAATGATTTTCATATGGACCACCTTGCAATACCACTGCTCTTTGGGTTCTATTTTTTTACTGAAAATAAAAAAATATGGCTGGCCGTCGTCTGCGCTTCATTGCTGGCCTTTGTCAAGGAACCTTTTGCGCTGCAGACGATAGCATGTGGTATCTATCTGCTGATAGTTTCACGCAAAATATTGGCCAGCGCCTTTTTAATTCTTTTCGGTATCATATATTTTTACATAGCACTTCACTACCTGATACCATACGTCGCATTGGGAGAAAAGGGCTTCTTAGATCTTTCAGCCTTTTCGTGGATGGGACATAGCATCGGAGATATGTTGTTTTTTATTATTAAACACCCTTTAGTCATTACCTCGGAGATATTTTCTAACTCAGCGAAGATTAAATACTTAATCGCGATATTTGGCGCACTTTGTTTTATTCCTCTTTTAAGGCCGGTCATGCTGATTCCAGCCATTCCTGTAGTGGGGATTGCCCTATTGTCCAGACATGAAAGCCACAGCTCCTTCGGAACACATTATACGGCAGGTCTAATGGTCCCCTTAGTAATGGCATTTATTAAAGGACTGCCGGTCGCCGGCTCTCTTTGGGAAAAGATAAGATTGCCGCGAAAGATGTTTGCACCATTAATCATCACAGGTTTGATAATAGGGCATGTCATCTTTGCGCCTTCTTTTTTATACCGCTATTTCTATGTCCCTAAAATCTGGGAACGGCACTTTACGGCCTATATACCTTCCATGAGAGATGCCGCAATAAAAGAGGCCATACTGTCTCATATTCCGGCCAACCATGGTATTACCATCAGCACACAGAATAATATTAATTGGAGCTATCTCGTATACCGCCATCAAATCATGGTTTTTCCGCAGGGTATAATGAGTGCTGTTAACTATGTCAATCCATCCGGCTACAGTTTATTGAACTTATTACACTCGATAGTATACAGGCAGTTCCCGCATAGTCTGGCAGAAAAGCAATTGGCAGATTATGTTGTAGTCGATGTCAAAAGGCCTTACTTTATTATTGATGAAGGGTGTCAGTGGTTTTATGGAAAATGCACTGATAATAAAATTGAAGATATATTTCTTGACTTAGTCAGAATGACACGTGAACGATATGATATGATTTATGAAATGGACGGATTTATGATATTTAAAAGAAAGATTTAATTTATGTCGAAGGTCACGATAGAAAATAAGAATGGAAGGCGTTTACTGTGAGGCAATTGGAAACGGCTTGATGTTCGTCATCTGGCTAACGAAAAAACGTAACTGTTCACCCACCCTAACCCCTTGATTATTAAGGATAATTTCTTTATGCCAAAATATACCCTAAAAAGAGAAAGTCTTTAAAATCAAGTAGTTACGCCAAATGACACCGTCGCCAATCCAATCTCTACAGGTAAATTATCATTATAAATCAAGGACTTTACTGGGTGAACGGTTACGAAAAAACTTACGCAGTATCCTTTAAATGGATACAAGATGAAGGCTATAATGGTATACATGTAATGCTGTGGAATGAGAAAACAATAATAAAAACACTTATATCTTTATTCATTGTTATGTTACTGCCCTGTCCTTCCTTTGCCGGTATGGGAGTTACTAAAGGATATGCCGTAAAGGCAAGGGTAGCTCTGAAAACTGAAAAATCTGGAATTTTGACAGTTCTACCCTTTTCATGGCAACTTGACTCGATAGCATCCGACAACAGCAGCGATGGATGGGTTGAAAAAGAAGGCAACTTAGTATGGCTTCCAGGCGGAAAACAGCAATTACTCGGTATACCACTGGAAATTTCGAAACCTATTGGCGGACTTATCGGCATGTACGTGTTTCCTCAAAATTTTCAAGAATTATGGATTGACTATGAAGACATATTCCCTCAAGACCCTTGTGGTATGGGTATTATCCTTAATTTTAATCCTACAACAGACCGAACTCGTCGCAGAGATGTAGTACAAGCTAATTATGAAACAGCCATCGGTGGCAGTAATGTCCCTATGCATATTGAAACCATCGATGTAGCCGATTCGGATGACGATGAATGGCAATATCAATACAAAGAGGCCGATAACCTCACAATTATCAAAAGACAGTTTTATAGAGACATATCAGACGTCGAGCAGGCTATCCTTGAGTTTTCTCCTGACACTAAGTTGGAAACTGTTTCCCTGCAGATGGAGTACAAGGACGGGCCAAAGCCAAATGAAACGGTGATATGGAAAGAATTGCCAAAGGATATTAAGATTGATGTTAGGGTTGGAGAAGACTCAACGGAAACCATCATTTGGATAGGCAGGTATTTAAGACAAAACTATCCAGAGGGGAAGGTATTTCTTAAGGAGCTTATAGTACATCTGAAAGGCCGGGTTGTTAAATCTCGCCCCTTCAAGACACTTTCTTTTCGATATGCATGGAATAAGGCGGTACTATTGCCGATTTTCCTTCATGAATTACCCAGCGGACTTAAGAGGATGAATTTGGATCTGCAGGAGATATCAGACGCCTTCAACTATACCAGTGACATGAAAGCACCGCTTAAAACAGCGTTGCTATATGTAAATCCCTATTCTATCGGGAAAAAATGCGGTATTCAGTTGAAAGGAATAACGGCTGTAAACAGTTACGAAGGAAGAAGACCAAAAATTCTGTCAGATATTGTGCATACTAACGACTCCTTTGGAGGGCCATTCACAAATTATTCCAAAGATTCCAGCCACCTTGAGGCTTTGAAGTTTTTGAATTATCATTCCTTTAGTTCTTCGATAAAAAATGAGATATCCAATAGAATTACATCTGATACGAAAGACCCTATAGATAGGATGTCTGGTGGGCTGGATAATTTAACCAGTGATAATTTAACAGTTAGTAAAGAATATTTAACGGATAGCAAGGATGTTAAAATAATCAAAACAATCACAAGCCACCCCCCAGTTTCCATGTTCTTTAATGATAATTATCTGGTGAAAGAAGCAAAAGGCCTCGCATGGATAAAAATCTTATTCTCAACCAATAAAGTTATAGAAGATAATACATATTTTATCATCAAGCTTTCTGGCGGTATTGAATTTGTAAAAAAGGGGTTGATGATCTTAAAGACCGACAGCGGAGAACAATTTATAAGGGTTTTTAAGCCGAACATGCCGCTGGCTTTATCAGGTATCAAGGGCAGGATAACCCAAATCAGAATCAGGATGGACTTATATGAAGGCCCGCTTTCTATCAAATTTAACGATATGGCCTTGTTCAGCCCTGCCACTGCTTCCAATGTAGAGGCATTGAAGATACCACGCCCATCGGAAATTGCTGTAAAGCTATTACCTGAGCTTGATAATAAGTCTGTCTCTGTAGAAGCCTCATTGGGCACTCTGAAAGGGAGTCTATTGCGCGAAAATGCCAATGAAAGTTTGGAATGGAATACGGCGATTGATAATCAGACTGGTATGATGGGCGTTAGTTTTGACTTTGAAAACAACAGAGCCGTAAATCCAGAAAGTCCCTGCTGGTTAACCCTGACTTTTATCGGCGACAATCAACAGGTATCAAGACGCGTTTGCAAGGAATCCAAAAAGGGGAAAGTCTTTATCGGCCTTCCCTATGTTTTTTCAGCTGCAGGCCAC
>JADFXO010000141.1 GCA_015233485.1 Nitrospirota bacterium | reverse complement strand
AAATCACTATTGCCGGCAAGCGGTATGAGTTTTTTCAGTTCGTAAAGGTAAAGGGCATGGCCGAGGCAACGCTGTCTTTTTCCGATTCGGCAGACGGTAACGGCAGCTCCGGCACAGGCAATATTGTTGAGGTAACGAGGAGGCTTTATCGCTCCGGGGAGAGTGAGTATTATATTAACAAGACACGCTGCCGCCTGAAGGACGTAAGGGAGATTTTTCTTGACACGGGGCTTGAGGTCAGGAGCTATTCCATCTTAGAGCAGGGCAGAATAAGCGAAATCCTTAACACAAAACCTATGGAGAGGCGTTTTCTCATAGAGGAAGTTGCCGGCGTCATGAAGTACAAGGTGAGAAAATCTGAGGCGCTTGCCAAAATTGAACGCTCAAAGGCCAACCTTGACAGGATAAACGATATTGTCAGCGAGGTGAAGCGCTCCATCTCCTCACTTGACAGACAGGTAAAAAAGGCCGAAAAGTTTAAGGCGCTCACTACCGAACTCAGTCTCATAGAGCTGTCAATCGCAAAACGAGACTACGCCTTGCTCATGGACACATATACACAGCTTACCTCTGAAATCGACACGCTCACCAGTGAACTTCAGGAAACCGGCGCGGGGATTCCTGAAAAAGAGGCCGCGCGCGAGGCCACAAGCAGAGTAATTGAAGAAAAACAAAAGGCCCTCGACACACTAAGCGAATCCAGAAGAAGCCTCGACAGGGACATCTCGATGCTGGAGAAAGACATGGCCGTAAAACGCTCTGCTATCGACAATATCACTGGCCACACGGAGAGGCTGAATGCCCAAATAAGCGGCCATTGCGCCGAAAAAGACGAGGCACTGGCCAGGATTAAGGAGTTGTCTCAGGCCGACACCGATTTAGGAGTCAGCTGCGACACGCTTGAAAAGGCAATCGAGACCGATAAGAAGAAGCTCGTCCAGACAGAGGAATCCCTTGATGGTGTGGAGGAAGAACTCAGGGAAAAAAACCGCGTCCTGTTTAATATCTCAGACGAGATAAGCACAATCCGAAACGAGGCGTCGAGGATTCAGTCAGGCATAGGTTCGCTAAAGCAAAAGAAGGACTCCGCGGCGTCGTTTTTTAAACACGCGGCAGCCGAACATGACACTCACGAAAGCGAAATCAAGAAATCAGAGCGTACTATCCTACAAAGACAGGAGGCCATCGACTCAAACAAGAAAAAAAAAGACGCCCTCACAAGCGAATCAGAGCTTCTGCAGAAAGAACTTGACTCTACGCGCGCCGATATAGCCTCCCTGAGGGAATCGCTGGCTGCCGACACATCGAGGCTTAAATCCCTTGAGGAGGTAACGGCAGGCGAATTAAACGTAAAGGAATTTACGAAACACATAGAAATCATCGCACTACTGTCAAGCATAATAGATGTCCCCCGTAAATACGAGACGGCCGTAGAGGCCGCCCTCGGAGGAAAGATAAAAGGCTTTATCGTCAGGGATTTCGAGGCGTTGAAACAGGGCGTAAGATTCCTAAAAGAACGCGCCTCAGAGCGTACCTCACTTGTGGTAAACGCACAGGATGGGGGCTATGAGATAAGCACATACGCTGCAGACGGTGTCAACGCCTTTGATGTGGTTAAGACACCGCCCGAATATACGCAGATGATAAGGGCAATTCTGGGGAACTATTTAATTGTCGGGGACATTCAGCACGCCCTTGAGCAGTTATCAAAGGGCAGCCGCTTTCACTTCGCCACGTTAGACGGCGACATAGTTGAGGCATCCGGCGTCGTTACCACAGGCAAGAGTGGGACTATCCTAAGACATCTGCGTAATATCAGAGAACTCAAGGACAAGACTGCTGTGGATACAGGGTCGCTGACAGCCCTGCAACAACGCCTCAGCGCCTCTATCGCACGGCGCGACGCACTTAAAAAAGACCAGCAGACAATCGACAATAGCCTATCTGCCATGGACAAGGAACTCTCCATATTAAAACTCAATCTGAAAAAACACACCGAAGACAAAGACCGTCTCACGCAAAAACTGCACTACATGAAAGTTGAATCCGAGCAGATAGACAAGGAAATCAACGCCCTGAACGATAAACTAAAAGAACGAACAGAGGAGGAAAAACTCGTCCATGGCCGCAAGGACGAGATAAACGCCTATATAGAAGAGCTGAGGGATACGGTTACAGACAAAAAAGTCCACCTTGAGACCCTTCGTACCTCCTTTACCGAGAAAAAGTCTTCCATAACCGGCATGAGAGAAAGACTCCGGGCAGTACGTGCCGAAAAGGACTCACACGTAAAGAAGCTCGACACCCTGCAGCGAAGAATATCCGATGCCCATAACGAGACAGGCAGCCTCACCGTAAAACAGGAAACCCTTATCAGCGAAATCCAAACAGAAGAGAAAAACCTCGCCCTGCTCATAGAAAAGGCGGCCGCTCTGAAGGCTATGATTCTTGAGCAAAAGACATACATCGAAAGCGACACAAGGACATCTCACGACCTTGAAGGCACCCTTAGCGCTATGCGCCATAAATACGAACAGACACGGCAGCATGTAACCGGGCTGGAGCTTCGGCTGACCGAAGCCCGCATGAGAATAGAAAACATAAAGGGCCATATAGCGACAAACTATGGCAAGGACATAGACGACCTGCAAGCCCCCCCTCTTTTGGATGGGCAAGAGGAAAAAACGGCCGTACTCAGGCGCAAGATATCAGAGATAGGCCCGGTAAACCTTGCAAGTATTGAGGAATACGAGGTATTAACCACACGGTACGATTTCCTCCTTGCACAGCAAAAAGACCTGTTAACATCAATAGCGGAACTCGACGAGGCCATCGCTAAGATAAACTTAACGACGAGGCAAAAACTAACTGACGGTTTTAACCTGTTGAATTTAAAATTCGACGAGACGTTCAAGAAGTTTTTTGGAGGCGGACGCGCGGAGCTTATATTAACCGAATCGACAAACATACTGGAGTGCGGCATAGACATAGTAGTTCAGCCGCCGCAAAAGAAACTTCAAAACATAAACCTGCTCTCAGGAGGCGAAAAGACCCTCTCGGCAATATCTCTGGTCTTTGCGGGCTTTTTGATAAAACCAACCCCAATGTGTATCCTTGACGAGGCAGACGCCGCCCTCGACGACTCCAATACCGTACGGTTTGCCTCAATGTTGAAAGACCTCGCCGGCAAGACCCAATTCATAGTCATTACCCACAACCGCGTGACGATGGAAGCGGCGAACTACATCTACGGCATCACAAACGAAGTACCCGGCGTATCAAAAGTCATATCCATGGAGCTGATAGCAGAGGATGTTAATAGCCCGTAGCCGGAGTACCCAAGCCGCCAACGTGCGGCAGCCCAAAATCAATAGTTAAACGTGTACGTGATTACGGGGTGAAGGGGGATTATCCCCCTTCGTCTTTAGTCCTTATATCCTTGAATTTTTTGCCGGAGCCATGATATTGTTAATCAGGTATTGTTGAGCAGAAAATGAAAATTATTGCCGGAGCACTTAAGGGAAAGACTGTCCCTGTAAGACACAGTAAGGCACTGAGGCCGACGTCTGCAAAGGTTAGAGAGTCACTGTTTAATATTATAAGGCAGCGTGTGCCGGGCAGTTCCTTTGCCGACCTGTACGCGGGCAGCGGCGCGGTCGGATTTGAGGCCCTTAGCCGCGGCGCCGGACATGTAGTGTTTGTAGATATCGACAGGCATGTCATCAATACCATAGAGCGCAATCCCGCCTTCTGCAATAACCCGCTAAACGCGGCTATATGCGGCGACGCCGTGGGCATTGTAAATAAATCTGCTTCTGAGCCGTTACGCAGGCGGGTTTCCGCCCCATTTGATATAGTCTTTGCTGACCCGCCGTATGGCTCCGGCGAAATCGAAAGGCTCCTGCCCACCCTTGAACACTCATGGATACTCAGCGCTCATGATGCCTTAGTCATAGTTGAGCATCCCACAAAGAAGCAGATGCCTGAGGAAACGGGCAGCCTTATATTTTTAAGAACTTACAGATACGGCGACACCTCGTTAAGCGTGTACAATAAAAACTGACCAGAGAGGATAATAATGAATAAATTGGCAATTTACCCGGGCACTTTCGATCCCTTTACCAATGGACACCTTGATATTGTTCTGAGGAGCGTGAGACTTTTTGACCGTTTTATAATCGCCATTACGACTAACGCAAAAAAAACACCTCTTTTTAGCGTACCAGAAAGGAAAGAACTCATACAAAAATCTCTGCCTGCAGGCAGCAATATCACAGTTGAGAGTTTTGACGGCCTCTTAGTCGATTACGCCGAAAAAAAGGGCTGTATCATCTTGATTCGCGGCCTTCGCGCGGTGTCCGACTTCGAATACGAACTCCAGATGGCCTTACTGAACAGGAGATTAAAGCCCGCCATTGAAACGATATTTAAGATGCCCTCTGAGGAGTACTCATTTCTCACCTCGTCGGCAGTGAAGGAAATCGCGCAGTTAGGCGGCTGTGTTGATGGCCTCGTTCCACCCGCCGTTAAGTTGGCGCTGATAGAGAAATTTAAGATTAATCAGCAATCAAACCTTGCCAAAATCTAATACATCGGGGAAAGGCTATTTCTGTATAATCTCGGCACTTCTTATATGGAGTTCACAGGGGATTGTCATCAGGGCTGCGAAGATGCCCGTTGTGTCGCTTATATTTTATTCCCTCATGGTGTCGCTGCTCATCCAGTCGTTTATCTTCCTCAGGGCGTCAAAAGGGCTTCCAACGGCCAGGGGATTGTTACATATCTTTGTGCTTAGTGTCCTGTCGCTAATAAACACGCTGACGTACTATTACGCTTTCTCCTACACATCTATATCGAATGCGGTCTTCACACACTACATTGCTCCGGTTGTCGTTATGGTACTGGCGCCCATCTTTCTAAAGGAACGGGTAACTATGGCCGCCGTTTTCTCAGTGGCAACCGCATCGTTTGGGCTATGGATTATTATGAGAGACGTCTCGGTATTAGATGTGGCAGCCCAGATTTTTAGCTCCGGCCCTAATTTTTTCACTGGTCAGCGGTTTAAGCCTGACACAATAGGAATCATTTGCGGGCTTACCTCAGGCGTGGCCTATGGGGCAATAATTATTGTCTTAAAAATTATATCAGTGCGCAATAATAAATACGCCGTCGTATTCTTTCAAAACCTGTTTGTAGTGATGCTTTTAATGCCTTTTGCCGGGCCGGCCCCCTCAATAGCCGAATCGCTTTGGATAGTTGTGGGCATGGGGGTGTTATACTCAACCGCGGCGACATACCTGTATTACGGCGGGATAGCGCATGTCGGGGCAAACAAGGCGGCAATTTTAGGTTATATTGAGCCAATAGGGGCGATTTTCTTTGGCGCGCTTGTCCTGTCAGAATTGCCGGATATGTTGTCTCTCTTAGGGGGCCTGTTAATAATAGCAGCCGGGTACATTGTAATAAAAAAGGGGTGACAAGAGCTGACTTATGACTATGGGGGTCACGCTTTATTGAGGTTTATACTTTTTTTCCCTTACGGCCTGTTATCTTAGATTTTCGTTTGACAGACCCATCGCCCTGCCCATTGAGCAAAACCATATATCTTTCTTTGAGCTTATCGAACTCCATGCGCTCGCTTTTCAATTCGCCGAGTATAGTGAGATACGCAGCCTTCGTTTCTTTCAGCTCTCTCTTCCATAAGGCCACCACAACTACAAAAATTACCCAGGCTATGTAATACATTTTTCTTATTCACCAGCCTTTTCTTATTCATTGGCAAGACAGTTTCACGCGCGGGCAAGTTAACTCACCCGCGCGTGAACCCTATTTAGAAAACTACCACTTGGTTATTGGCAGATTGTCCTTGTCCTTGAGGGCGCCGAGGGAAATCATGACCAGGTCAACAAAGTACCATATTCCAAAACCGCCCATCGTCATGAACATGATGATTCCGGTTCCGATTTTGTTCGCGTAAAAACGATGTCCACCTGCCCATCCGAGGAAGAAACATAACAACAGCGCTACTAAACGGCTTTTAGGGGATTCATTTTCTGACATTTTAGTACTCCTTATGTGTGTATTAGTGATTAGGGTTCTACGAACCCTTGGTTAACTACTGATTCCATCGATTAACTTCGGTTTATCTTTGGTTTATCTTTGGTTTATCTTCCCACACTCGATAACCTTCATATATCTTGGATATACTCTAACAGATATTACTTTTCACGTCTGTATCACAGGATACACAAGCCGGAAAAAAAATTAAACGGCGGGAAACGCCAAGTTAAAGGCCGAAGACAATCTCACGTTCCACTATGTCAACCTTGTCTATCCTTACCTGAATGGCCTGCCCGATTGAGAACGTCTTGTTTGTGTTTTTCCCTCTGATAGTGAGAGAACCCTCTTCATAAACATAGTAATCGTCAACCATGTCTGATATATGGAGGAAGCCGTCGACGAAGTAGTCGTTTAGTCTCACCTTCATGCCGTGGGAGTTCATGCCGGCGATCTTACCGTCCAGGACTTCCCCTACCCTGTCTTTCATAAACCATGTCCGCATGGCGTCGATGACCTCTCGTTCGGCCTCCTCTGCCACGCGCTCGCGGCGTGAGGAGTTGAAGGCAACATCGGAGAGCCTCTGTGCAACGGCCTTTTCGCCAGTATTTTTATCTGGTTTTCCAGACTTATCACAATTCAGTGTATCTCTTAATATCCTGTGGACGACGAGGTCGGGATAGCGCCTGATTGGGGATGTAAAATGGGTGTAGCACGTCGATGCAAGCCCAAAATGCCCCACATTTATAGGGGAGTAACGGGCCTGCTTGAGGCTTCTCAGGATAAGATAATTAATCACCTCTTCGTAGGGGGTCGCGGCGGCCTTATGGATTATCTTAGAAAAGTCCGCCGGGGTTATCTTTGCTTTTTTATAAGATATTGTGCAGTTTACTACCTTCATTATATCGTCCATCTTCCTGATGTCAGGCTCTTCGTGTATCCTGTAAAGGGATGGGACGCCCAAGGCAGTAAGATACTCTGCCGCGGCCTCGTTTGCGGCTATCATGAACTCCTCTATGATGGAGTGAGCGAAGTTCCTCTGCGTCTTTATTATATTGGAGAGGTTTCCCTGCATATCGAGCAGGATTTCTGGCTCCGGAAGGTCGAAATCGAGGCTCCCACGCTTTTTTCTCATCTGCCTTAAATCCTTGCAAAGCAATGACATAAGTTCGAATTCTTGAAGTAATGAATTATATTTAGCCCTCAGCTTCTTATCTTCGTCTATGATGATTTTCTGGACGTTTGTATATGTCATCCGCTCGTTGCTGTTGATAACGGAGGGATAAAAGGCCGAGGCGGTTCTATGTCTTTTGTCATCGAAGTCCAGCTCGGCCGTAAAGGTAAGCCGGTCAAGTTTGGGTTTCAGGCTGCAGAGGTCCTCAGAGAGTTTTCTGGGGAGCATCGGCAGCACCCTGTCGGGGAAATACACGCTCGTTGCCCGCTCCCTTGCCTCCGTGTCGATTACACTGTCCCACGGGACAAAATAACTGACGTCGGCTATGTGGACATAGAGTTTAAAGCCCGCGGGGGTCTTCTCAATAGATACGGCGTCGTCGAAATCCTTCGCGCGCTCACCGTCAATAGTTACGGTGTTAAGGCCGCGCAGGTCACGGCGGCCCTCAAACATCTCCGGAGTAACGGCCTCGGGCAGCGTCTTTGCCGCATCAAGGATGTGTTTGGGGAATTTCCTTGACAGGTGGAATTCGTCTATTACGGCCTCGATTTCCGATTTAGGGTCTTCTGGTTTATCAATTTTTTTGACTACTTTGCCAATGGGTGGCCTGTTTTCGTTGTTGAATTGTGTTATCTCTACGACGACCATATCGCCTTTTTCGGCATTTAAAATATGCTTATTCGGGATTAATACGTCAAATGGGATGGTGGAGTGCTTGGGGCGGAGAAACCATGAGTCATCGGCAAAGTCCAGCGTACCGGATATTTTGGTATGTGCGCGTTCCACGATTCTTATGATTCGGCCTTCGCGGTTTTTCATATTTTCTACTCTGGCAACGACCCTGTCGTTGTCCATAGCGCCCATGGCCTTCCTTGCCGGGATGAAGAAATCTCTCTGTCCCGGTGTCTCAAGGATGACAAACCCATAGCCGGTCTTATGCGCCTCGAAATAGCCGGTAACGAGGCTCATCTCCTCGGACTTGCCATATAATCCCCTTCTGTTGACAATAATATCGCCCGTAGAGGCAAGCTGTTTCAGGAGCTTTTTTAAGATGCCGTAGTCTTTTTTCGAGGAACAGAACTCTTTGCCAAGGTCACGAAACGAAACCGGTTTTTTCTTAGCCGTAAAGTACTTGCTTAGTTTTTCCTTATCAACCATATGCTATGATAGCAGATTAGGGCGTTAATTGCAACATAGCTGAGTACAAGGATTAAAGACGAAGGGGGATAATCCCCCTTCACCCCATATTCTCGCACATGCTTTATCTTTTGAATTCCATCTGCCGCTCGTTGGCGGCTTCGGTACTCCGGCTCGTTACAAGCATATTTTAATCTGCGAAATTACCTGACTTAATGGCCGCCACCGCCAGGGCGTCGGCACGTTCGTTCTCTGCATGGCCGCTGTGGCCGCGTATCCAATTAAAAGTAACGTGGTGTGCTTTACAGAGGGCTGCCAGGTCTTCCCATAAGTCTATGTTTTTGACTTTAGACCTGGAGCTGGTTATCCAGTTATTGGCCTGCCAGTTTTTAAGCCATCCCTTTGTCATGGCGTTTACGATAAGCTGAGAATCTGTATAGACCGAGACCTCGCACGTTACCCGCAGTGCCCTCAGTCCGGCTATCACTGCCATAAGCTCCATCCTGTTATTGGTCGTCGCACGAAATGCCGCAGAGAGCTCCTTCCTCTTCGTGGCTGTCAGCATAACAACGCCATAGCCGCCGGGGCCTGGATTGCCGCTGCACGCACCGTCGGTGTACATAATCACATTAGGCGGCGCGCTCAATTAACCGCCCTGCCTATCATGGCACTGGACAGATCGTCCGCATCCACCCTGATGAGTTCGCCGCCTAAACTCTCGCAGATGAGCTTATTATACATCAAATTGTTCGGATTTAGTTCATATTGCGGCGCATGGACGAGGAGAGTTTTTGTCTTCACATGAAGGCTCCGAAGTTTTATGGCCATCTTCAGCGTAACAGAGAGATACTCGGCGTCTTCAACACCGGCACGCTGAGGATAGCCGTCGGTAATGATATATAGTTCGTTACAGTCTGTGCCTCTGCGTGAGAAATACCGGAATACGAAATCAAGAAGCTCGGCCGTGTGGGTCATTCCCACGGGTTTCAGGGCAAGGACATCCAGAGGGGAGATTTTTTCAATC
>JADFXO010000140.1 GCA_015233485.1 Nitrospirota bacterium | reverse complement strand
GACTATCAGGAGAAGCATCGGGCGGCATAATGGCGGCCAAACGGATTACTAACCCCTTTGGAGGCTCCCATACTGGTACATTTTTCAATGACCAGAAATGGTACATATTTGGATGGCCATTGACAATGGGGAATAAAGACATATATTAACGCCGAAAACAGAGACGTTCGAATATCCCTGAACAAATTATGGCCTATCAAAAATACGGTGGCCGCCGACACACAGAACAATAGGTTGTTCAACAGATGGCCGAGGTCCTCGGAATTGCCGGCAATCCTGAAAACCAACCCCATGATAAACGGATAGGCATAGGGTTGTTTGTTAAAGTAGTCGTCCACACACTTATATACCCCGTATGTGTTGTCTCCATCGTTACACATGCTTGCCCTACCCAGGTAGCCCATATTCTGTCCTATATTTAAGTAGATGTTTTCGTCGTAGAATATCCTGTGTACCTTCGGGGCTATAAAATATGCGGAGGTGAAGGCGAATAATATAATAGCGGCCAGATAGTACTTGTGAGACTTTTCCATGCCGGCAAATACAGAAAAAAAGGTCTTGAAATTAACCGCGGCGGCAATAACAATCAGGGCAAAATTGATTTCAAGCCAAAGGGGAATCAACTTAATGAGATGCAGTTTGATAGCGGATGTGTCAACTTTGGTTACATAAACGGAGAGGGCCGCGATGGCCGCCGCGCATATGAATGCTATGACAAACCAAACGGTTTTTGAACTTTTATTATTCATTACGATGGCACTTTATTAGCATCTTAACATTGGAGTACCAACGCCGTCATATGTCTATATGATCGATAAGGTCAGGGATCTGTTCTTTTGCTTGTTTATGAGGTTTTTTTGCCGCACGCTCAAAAAGGCGTTTGAGGTGTAGCTTGCCTCCGGTGTCCGGTATGTCGTATTTCAAATGATCGGTGATGAGATCGACGGTAGAGCGGTACTGTATAGGGTCTTTATTGATATCAATGCCGCGCAGTACTCCTATGAACTCGGCGATGGCCTCAACGGCCGCCAGTGACCGGACGAGTTCAGATTCGATGGCCGATTTAGACTCGATATCCACAACGCCGAGATCTGGTTTTTCATTTAACAGGTATTCTTTTATCATTGAAAGCGTTATCCTGCCGGCAAGCGGGTGCTTTATGTGCGGCACTGCGAGGACCAAAAACCGGTAGTATTCGTTAGCCAGCGTATTTGCCAGCTCACGGGGAAGGTCTTTTATGGTTGTTATCTCCGCCTTGATAAGCTCTTCACACAGCGGCAGCAAGTCCTCATCAGGCGTTAGTTGTTTAGTCGTCACACTGCCCCGTGCTATTTAAAGCATGTTTCCCTGATTTTTTTCGATTCGTCTCATCACTGCCGGCCTTGATCCCTGAGTATAAGTGAAAGGCGCAATCAGGCCCGATGAGCCGCAGAGCACCCTTGTAGTGAATCCATATCTTGCCCTTTATTATCATCGTCCTGTACTTGTACTTGATTCTCATCTGCTCGGCCTTTTCTGTCTTCATCTTCCCATCTCTCATGTTTTTTTCTCAATGGCCCTGAGGTAAAGGTTTTCATATTGCTTTGCGGCGTCGGCCCACGTAAAACGCTTGCTCATCGCCCTTTGGATAAGGTTCTCCATGAGGTCTTTGCGGTTGTAGTATGTGTAGACCGCCCATTTAACCGTGTTTTCGAGGGCGTCGGCGGTTAAGTCGTAGAACTTAAATCCTGTGCCGATGTCACCGGCCTGCTCGTTTAGGTTTTCGACGGTATCGTTAAGCCCCCCGATTGCCCTGACAATGGGAAGCGTGCCATAGCGCATGCTGTACATTTGATTCAGCCCGCATGGCTCAAAGCGCGAGGGCATGAGAAAAAAGTCCGACCCGGCCTCAATCTTATGCGCTAGTGTGTTGTCGTAACCGATGTAACAGCCAAGTTTATCTTTATAGTGATTGGGTATATCGCCAAAGAAGAAGTGCGCCCACACCTCGCCTGTCCCAAGAAGCACTATTTGAACATCAAGTTCTAAAATCCCATATATAGCCTCGGCAAGAATGTCTATGCCTTTTTGCTTGACAAGCCGCGTTACAAGGCCTATGACAGGGACATCCGGTCGTCTCTGTGGCAGCCCAAAAATTCTCTGTAAATCGGCCTTACATAGCGCCTTGCCGGCGAGATTATCTATTGAATAGTTGGCTGCTATGAGGGAATCAGTTTCGGGATTCCAGTGTTCGTAATCGACACCGTTTAGGACGCCATACAGGTCTGCCGCCCTGTCCATCAGGACTCCGTCAAGGTCAGCGCCAAACTCCGGCGTTAGGATTTCCCCGGCATACGATGCGCTGACTGTGTTTATAAGGGTTGAATGATAGATTCCGCCTTTGAGCAGATTGGTCTTGCCTTCCCTTTCAAGTTCGAGGTAATTAAAATGTTCCCATCCGATACCGAGGACATCCATGAGGCCCTCGTAGAACTCCCCCTGGTGCTGCATGTTGTGAATGGTCAACAAGGAGGCGGTCTTACTGAAAATGGGGTCGTCTTTATACGCGGTATTCAGGAAAACTGGTACGGCCGCGGTGTGCCAGTCGTTTACGTGGACGCAGTCTGGTTTGAAACGAAGCGCCCGTGATAACTCTATCGCAGCCCGCGAAAAAAATGTAAAGCGGTTGTCGTTGTCCATGTATCCGTCGCCGTCAGATGTCGAATAAAGTCCGCCCGGGCGGCCAAAAAAATATTCGTTTTCAATAAAATAGACGGGAACCTGTGTGCCGGGCAGTTTACCTTCCATTATGGAGGCCTCCAGCGTGCCGATTCCCCCCATCGGGACGGAAAGCGTCTCTTTACGTGCTTTTAATCTGTATCTTATTGGGTCTATTTGATAGTACAACGGCAGGACGAGCCTGACGTCGTGCCCCATCACTGACAGCGCCGCACTCAACGCCCCCGCGACATCGGCAAGGCCGCCTTCCTTTACAAATGGGGCAGCCTCGGAGGCCATCATTAATATCTTTAACGTTCTCTCAGGCATAGTCAGTATTGTTATAACATTATTTAGTTATATTTGAGCACTTTTCTTTCTGAATGGACTGGAAACTCCAGGCCGTCCTTGTGAATATATGCGAGCTTTGCCTCAATTTTAACGAGTTTTTCATGCTCCGGAAAGACGGCGTAGTATTTCTCGGTAGTAGTCTTTCTGGGCTGAAGTGAATAGTCAAGAATGTCTTTGACTTCCCATGTATCATAACGCCTGTTACCCTCTATGTCGAGGCCTGGCTCAAAGAACTCCTTGTTGGCAGACCAGATTACCTTGTCCTTTTCGTCTGTGGCCGTTACTGTAAGGAGTACGCGTGATGTCCACATGCAGCCGTCAGGGATTCTGTGGCCGGCCTTGTTTGTTATATCCACCGTTATGGCCGCCGCGGGTATCCACTTCTTTTCGCCGTATGATTGGGTCTTAAACGCCCTGGCATTTACCTCAAGGAGCATCCCCTCTTTCAGCATGTCCGGCACGTAGGCGCCGGGAAAGGTGTGTCCCCTGTTGTTTTTTCTCATGTGGCATTCCTGGCATGTCGTCTGCCCTCCGGCCGCAACGTACTGGTCCCTGTAGCTTTGCGCAATGGTACTGCAAATTATCCTTTCACTGTCAGGGGCGGTGTAAACCCCGTGGCACTGCATACAGAATATGGAATTATCAAGAAACATTGTCTTCTTAGCGTTGTGATATGTCGTGTTTCCTGTAACATTGCCTGGGCCGTAAACGGTTTGCTTTTCGGGCGTGTTTGGCGGGGGCACGGCCTTCATGTTGTGGCATGTATAGCAGGAGACGTTTAAATGGGAGAGTAAATCTTTTGCCTTTTTCTTGCCTTCAGGGTTTGCAGACTTGCCGCCCGCTATCTTGATGGCATCTACCACCTCTTTTACAAATTTATCGGAGGCATACTCCATAACAGGGGCGTGGCAGTACAGGCATTTCATAAGCTCAGTTCTCAGTGGCAGTCCCTTTCTTACGGGGTCTCTCTCTATCCCGTCAACTATATATGAATATATGCCGTCTATCGAATGAAGCAGCGATGAGGAGTGTACCGACATCTTCCATTGCGTATTGATGTCGCCGTGGCAAGAGGCACACGCCTCCGACGCGTTTGCGATGTCCTCTGCTTTGTCTATCTTATCTATCTTATATATCGGGCCGGCGGCCTCAGCGGGTGCTATCACCAATAAAAACCTCAAAACCAATGCCAACAACAGGTATCTGTTCATAACCGTAACCTCATTTTATGATTAGTTGTTATTGTATATCCATAGGCCGGATAAACTTGATATAGACCATAGACCAGTTTCCTAATATTATAAAGGTCATCGTAACAAAACTTGATACCGCGAGCGTGGATGCCCCCGTCAGGCCGTGGCCGATATTACATCCCCCGCCCACAACAGCGCCAAATCCCATGAGAAGACCACCCAAAAAGGCATCTATCGTCTCACTTGCCCCGCATGATTTCAGCTTACACTCCCCAACTTGTTTGCTGCTTAAATATGAACCGAACACCACCCCGAATATCAAAAAAACACTCCACGTAGGGTCATCTCCCTGCATAACCCACCTAAACAGTTCCACAGTCGGACCGGTAAAAGACATCCCACGCGCCTTGCCCCCATAATAATCCGACGCCCACCATGCGGCTATTCCAATAATGCCCAGTGCCGGCCCTGCAACGTACCATGAGTATCCCGTGCGAGACTTTCTGAACTCTCCCCTGAGGATAACAAACAAAAAGACTGCCCCCAGAACCGCGATAACTATCCACTTATTGACGCCAAACAGGTTATAGAGCGTCAACGGGTAGATGTCGGCATGGGCAGCCCATGACTCCTCCACCTGTTTGGCGGTCAGGAGTTTTATTCCCTCTCCGGTAAGCCAAATCTGGTATTTGGAGAGCAACTGGTAAAGCCGGAGAAGCATCCCTTCGGATGTCGTTAAAATCCCGACAAAAAATCCAAGTACGCTAACCCATGCCGGCACTATCCCCTCACCGATCTTAAACCATATACCGCTGGCGCACCCGCTTGCCATCACTATCCCAATGCCGAATATATAACCGCCTGTGATGTTGGCAACAGGCATAAACCCCTGTCTGTAAAGTACCTTAATAACGCCCGTATCTTCAAGTATATTCGCCCCGATTATCATTATTAAAAGCGCGGCAAGATATGCCCTGAATATCTCCGTGTTTTTGACTAAAATCATGTCCCTGAAGGCCGAGTTCATACAAACCCTGCCCCGCTGCAACACCCACCCCAACAACACACCTACGAATAGCCCGGATATTACAATTTTAATCATAGTATCTCACCAATGCCCCCAAACGTCAATGCCCCTAACGCCCGTGTTTATAAGATACATCCTGTGATACATTATAGCAACAACGAGGACGCTTTGAAAAGGGGGACTGCTGCGCGTATGAATCACCGCTGGGGTAATCATAATTATTTATGGCGGTGGTTTGCCAAAGGCAATACTGATTTGATACAATAGCGCGGTGGTGGCAGGGTTATGAGTGTGAGTGTGGCACGGTGGTTGATATGGAACTGTGGTTGATACGGCGTGGTGGCCGTGAGTGTAAGGCTATGGGTTGTTGTTCTTGCGGTATGGCGTGGGATTCAGTTGATTTCAGAGGCAAGGCAAAATGGTGAATCTCATAAATAAATTAAACGCGTTTATATGGAAAGAGAGGTAGGCTATGAAAGATAGAATGTTTAACGACTTGTGTTTTGCCATTGACAAATTAAGCGCTCAGGAAAATGCGGCACATACTGTTCATGAAATAATCTATGAGTTAAAGAATTCGCTGGATATAGTTTCGGCGGTGCTTGTCGAGAAGAATTTACACGACGACTACCTTGAGATAAAAAACAGGTATAACGTGTCGGAGCAATTTACCCGCTCTTACAAGCGCGGAATTGGTACCGGCGTAATAGGACGAATATTTTACAGTGATGAGTTCGCCATAGTACTCAAGGGGGAAAGGGAAGACGATTACAAAGACCTCATGCTGGAGCACGACTATGAGATGGCGGTAGTATTGAGGGTAGCGGTTGAAGGCAGGGCGCTTGGATTTCTGGCCCTATATTTTGCCAATAAAGTTGAAATTACAGAGCAGCTCAGGAAATTCCTAATCTCAATTGTTAAGTTGTGTGCTGAGGCAATACGAAAAGAAACGCTGCTTGGTTTTATAAAAGAAACGCGCAGCGTTGACCCGCAAACAGGCCTGCTGTATTATCACTTCTTTCACCAAAAGTTAAGAGAAGAATTCGATAAGAATATAAGAATGAAGATACCGATGACTGTTGCCATAATGGACATGGATAATTTTAAACGTGTAATGGGTGTCTATGGTCTGAATACCGCTCATGAGCTATACAAAGAACTGGCCGATGAGCTGCGTGCCTTTGTCAGAGGAATAGATGTGCTTGGGCATTACGGGACAGACGAGTTCATCATATATATGCCGAACACAACGCTGAACGATGCTGAAATAGTCCTTAACCGTTTCCTTGAGAATCTCAGCAGGAAGAGATTCACCTCGCATAATTTATGCACGTCACTTTCTATGGGTGTCGCATCCCTGCACCAGAATGAATCCCTGGAAGACCTGCTTAGCAACACCCAGCGTGCCTTGTATCAATCGAAGTTGAAGGGAGGGAAGATCTCAAGATGCGACGAATAATGAACAATTTTCTCAACTTGGTATGAGTGCGCCATATTTAATGTTATGATTAATACCGGCTATGTTTGAAATAACCGCAGTTGAGAGCTTTTCACCCTCGACATTCCTGTGGGAGATTAATGCGCCGGAAATCGCGCGGGCGGCAAGGCCGGGGCAGTTTGTCATCGTCCATTGTGATGAAACCTCTGAGCGCATTCCCCTTACAATTGCCGATTTCGATGCCGTCAAAGGTACAATAACGATCGTAATTCAGGCGGCAGGCAAGGGCACGCTTGAGATGATGGCGTATAAAGCCGGAGACCGGATATCAGCCGTCGCAGGGCCGCTTGGCGAGCCGTCAGAGATTGAAAACTTCGGGACGGTGGTTTTAGTGGGCGGCGGGCTGGGTGCCGCGCCTGTTTATCCCATACTTCGCGCGTTAAAATTAAAGGGCTGCCACACAATCTCAATAATCGGCTTTAGAACAAAATCCCTTGTATTTTGGGAAGGGCGTTTTCGGCGGTATTCAGATGAGTCTATTATCGTTACCGACGACGGCTCATACGGCGAAAAGGGCTTGGTAACACAGCCGTTAAAAGACATCATTATGGAGCGGCAAATCAACCGTGTCATCGCCATTGGCCCGCTTGTCATGATGAGGTCGTGTGCCGAGGTTACACGCCCATTTGGAGTACGCACGATTGTCTCGGTAAATCCTATAATGGTAGACGGCACGGGTATGTGCGGCAGCTGCAGGGTAAGCCTTGGCGATGAGGTGAAATTCGCCTGCATTGACGGCCCGGACATGGACGGGCATCTTGTGAATTTTGACGAATTAATAATTCGCCAGAAGCGATTCGTAAAATATGAAAAACAGTCATTAGCCCTGTACGAAAAAAAATGTCCAAAATAGCAAGACAGCAATCAACACACCTGCCCCCCGATACGCGGCGCACGAATTTCAATGAGGTCGTCTGTGGATACACGGAGACAGAGGCCCTCACCGAGTCCGGCAGATGTCTGCAATGCAAAGACCCGTTATGTACCTCCGGCTGCCCCGTCAGGATAAACATAAAGGGATTCATTAACTTTGTATCGAAAAAGGATTATAAAGGCGCGTATAAGACAATTACAGAGGCCAATCTATTTCCCTCGATTTGTGGAAGGGTATGCCCGCAGGACAGGCAGTGTGAGGCAGCCTGTATACTGGGGAAAAAACACGAACCCGTATCGATTGGCCTTCTGGAGCGATTTGTGGGAGATATGGCGCAGCAAAACGGCTGGCAGGAGACGCGGCCAATTGTGCCAATCAACAGGACGGCGGCGATAATCGGCTCAGGCCCGGCGGGCCTGGCCTGTGCATATGATCTGGCGAAGGCCGGAGTAAGCGTCGTAGTATTTGAGGCCCTGCACCTGCCCGGTGGTGTGCTGACTTATGGGATACCGGAGTTCAGGCTGCCCAAGGAAAGAGTCTTTAAGGAGATAGAGAATCTGACAAGGCTTGGCGTTACAATAGAGACAAACAGGGTAATCGGCAGGATACACACAATCGAAGACCTGATGGGGAGGTTGTCATTCGATGTGGTTTTTATAGGAACCGGCGCCGGTTATCCTAAAAACCTTGGCATAAAAGGTGATGCACTAAACGGCGTAATGTCTGCCAACGAGTTTTTAACGAGGGTAAACCTTATGCGAGGGTTTGACTTCCCGCGGTACGGCACCCCTGTGGGAATGGGAAAAAATGTTGCGGTAATAGGGTGCGGCAACACGGCGATAGACTCCGCACGAACGGCGCTGCGTCTTGGCCCGGAAAACGTCTACATCGTTTACAGGCGAACATTGGAAGAAAGCCCTGCCCGCAAAGAAGAAATCCGCCACGCGATAGAGGAGGGCGTGCAGTTTATCTGTCTGACAGAATCGAAAGAAATAATCTCAGACAACGAGGGTTGGGCCAAGGGTATGAACTGCGTACAAAAAGACGAAACTGGAAGTTCCGAATTCTTATTAAACGTAGATACGGTAATCTACGCACTAGGGACAATGGCCAACCCGATAATCGCAAGAACAACCCCTGAACTAACAATCGACAAAGCCGGCTACATAGAGACGAACAAAGAGAATATGATTACCTCAATACAGGGTGTATTCGCCGGTGGCGACATAACAAGGAGCGGGGGGGCATTCACCACGGTAATTCACGCGATGTCAACGGGAAGGCGCGCGGCGAAGGGTATGCTTGAGTATCTGGAGGCTGTCATTGCCGCCAACGGGCGGCCGCCCAAATTCAGGGGATAATCCCCCGTCTTGGCGTTAGTTTTCCCAAATCTATTGACCGTCAATTCCCATGCAGCAGCATATCGCCTCTATCAACTTCTCTATTTCTAAAGGCTTTATGATAGTGGCAGATACTTTGCAGTTCTTTGAGTGCTCATCGTCGGCAAAGGATTTTGTCATAATAATAGGCTGGTCTTTGTTTATCTCCAAAATCTTACTTACCAGGGCAACGCCGTCCATCACCGGCATCACATTATCCGTTATAACTATGTCGGGTTCATATTTTATATATAATTCCAAACCCTCCTTGCCGTTTTGTGCCATGTAGATTGCGCCAAAGCGCCTCCTCAACGTTGCGCTCATAACATTTCTGATTGCCTCGTCATCGTCTATACACAGGATACTTATTTGTTTTAATATCTCTTTATTTCGCATCGTTCCAT
>JADFXO010000013.1:3592-25286 GCA_015233485.1 Nitrospirota bacterium | reverse complement strand
CGCAGCGTAGCACAGAAAATGAGAGAGCTTATGCTTAACATTCGCTTGGTCTTCGACTACTTACGTATGTCAAAAAACTCTGCTTCTACGGCACTTGCCTGATGGAGAACAAATTTACCGTGTAGTTGTAGCGTTGTAGTGGGTAAATAGTTATGTTATAATATAACTATACGTACTTAAAGGAGGTCGCTTATGAAAGTTGCCGATATGACGGAAGAGGATTTGAGGTCATTTATCGAACAAACGTTTCTTGATCTTGCCGGAGACCCTGACGCCGGTCTTGAACTTAACGAGGACTTTATCGCACGATTGACAGAAAGTATTGAAGATAAAACAGGACGTATGACACATGAGGATTTTTTAGATGAGCTTAAAGAAGATCATTTGGTCTGATAATGCTCGTTGTTCATTACGAAAAATAGACAAACCAATAATTAAAAGGATACTTGATAAGATCGAACTGTTGAGGCAAGGCCTTGTTACCCCTGCACAATTAACATGCAAACTAAAAGGCACTTTTAAGCTCTATGTTGGAGATTGGCGTGTTGTGTATATGTATGAATCTGAAGACATTGTCATCCTTGATGTAGGGCATAGAAGCAACATATACAAGAAAAAGGTATGGGGGCAATAAAGAGGACAGATTGGCGGGGGGACAGATAAAGACCGTATCATTTTTTTGACCACATTTTGGCATTAAGTATTAACCAGCGTCAGGAAGACCCGCTCTATGTCCGTAAATGGTATCATAAACTTCGATACGTTTATCTTTACATCAGGCAGGCCTGTGAGTTCTTTTTTGTAATCCCTGCCCTTTCCAAGGCATATCAGGCCGCCGGGTTTGACCAGCGGGGATACTTGTTTTACGAACTCATCTGCGGTGAAGAGCGCCCTTACAACGGCTGCGTCATATAATTCCTGCGGACGAAACGTCTCAAGCCTGTCTTCACAGACTGTGACGTCCTTATTAAGATTCAGCTTATTGACAATGTGCCTGAGAAACACGGCCTTTTTGCCCCTCGGCTCAAGCAGGGTAAGCCTGAGAGCCGGTCTCACTATTTTCATTGGAATCCCCGGAAATCCCGCCCCGCTTCCCACATCTAATATCTCACTGTCGCCGTCTCTCAATGGAATCGTAAAAAGCACGGAGTCCAAAAAGTGTTTTACCGCTATCCCCTCTGCATCTGTAACAGAGGTCAGATTGTGAACCTTTGTCCATTTTTGGAGCGCAGCGGCATAAATGGCAAACGCCCCGATTATCTCATCGGTGGGGTGTATGTGGAGGGCCGATAGGCCTCTTTTAAGGGTCGAGTTCACCGGACTGCTTTCTTTTTGTCTTCTCAATAACTACCATCAACAGCGAGACCGCCGCCGGTGTAACCCCCGGGATTCTTCCCGCCTGCCCCACCGTCTCCGGGCGTACATCCTCCAGTTTGCCTAAGACCTCGCGCGATAGGCCGCTGATGGAGCGATAGTCAAAGTTGGGCGGGATTTGCTTGAATTCGAGTTTTTTCATCCTCTCAACAAGCCTCTCCTGCTGCCTCACGTAGCCCTCGTATTTGATTTCAGTCTCTACGTACTGCCTGCCGTCAAGTGGCAGCGAGGATAGGGACGGGTATAATTTCTCTAAAGAGGCATATGTCACTTGGGGGCGTTTGAGAAGCTGCTCAAGCGTGGCCTTTTCCTCAATAGGGGTTGTGTTGAGGGCGGCAAGCGTCTCATTTATCTCATCGGGGCGGGCATATTGTGTCTTAAGACGGCTGAGTTCCTCCTCAATGAGGGCACGCTTACCGGTAAAACGCCCGTAGTCCTCTTCGCTGACAAGCCCCACGCGCGCTCCGGCGTCCCTTAGTCTCATCTCGGCGTTGTCATTCCTAAGGAGCAGCCTGTACTCAGCCCGTGATGTAAACATCCTGTACGGCTCTTTCGTGCCGAGTGTGACGAGGTCGTCTATCAGGACGCCGATATAGGCCTCGTGTCTTTGGAGTATCAGGGGGGGCTGTCCCGTAATCTTAAGTGCCGCGTTTATACCGGCCATAAGCCCCTGGGCGGCGGCCTCTTCATAGCCAGATGTGCCGTTTATCTGGCCGGCGAGGTAGAGGCCGCTGATTGCCTTCGTCTCAAGGGTATGCCTAAGCTGCGTGGGATAGACACAGTCATACTCAATGGCATAGCCCGGACGTACGATTTCAGCATCAGCAAGGCCCTCGATGCTGCGTACCATGCGTATCTGCACGTCAACGGGAAGGCTAGTTGGAATGCCGTTTGCATAGTATTCCTTCGTGTGAAGGCCCTCCGGCTCAAGAAACACCTGATGGCGCGGCTTATCCGCAAATCTGACCACCTTGTCCTCTATCGAAGGGCAGTAGCGCGCCCCTACCCCTTTTATTACGCCGCTATAGAGGGGCGAACGCTCCAATGACGACCTGATAAGGACATGTGTCGCCTCGTTCGTATAGGTAATGTAACATGGCATCTGGGGATTTTTTATCTGGTGCGTGGAAAAAGAAAACGGCTCCGGCGGATCGTCGCCCCATTGGGGGGTAGTCTTAGAGAAATCAATAGTCCTCGCGTCAATTCTGGGCGGGGTGCCGGTCTTAAGGCGTCCCATTTTAAATCCCAGCCGCAAGAGCGAGGCCGAAAGCCCCACCGATGGAAACTCCCCTGCCCTGCCCGATGGATAATTTGTAAGCCCAATATGAATCAGCCCGTTTAGAAACGTCCCCGTTGTGACGATTACCGCCCGCCCCTCATATATCTCGCCTGAGGTGGTTAACGCACCGGTTATTATATTATTATCAACAATTAATTCCTCTATCGCGGCCTGCTTTATGTAGAGGTTTGGGGCGCTGTCGAGGGCCTCTTTCATTGCAAACTTGTATAATGAGCGGTCGGCCTGCGCCCTCATAGACCAAACGGCCGGCCCTTTAGAGCGGTTGAGTACCCGAAACTGAATACCGGAAGCGTCCGTAGTCTTCGCCATTTGCCCGCCCAGGGCATCAATTTCCCTGACCAGATGGCCCTTCGCAAGCCCCCCTATAGCGGGATTACACGAAAGCTGCGCAATAGTGTCCACGTTCATCGTAAACAGGCACGTCCTCAACCCCATACGGCTGCACGCAAGGGCGGCCTCACATCCGGCATGGCCTCCCCCGATAACTATTACGTCATAGGAGCCTGTGGGCAGCGGCACTTACTTTTTCTTCTTCTTTTTGCTGAAATCTACTTTCAGTATCTTATTGTCCGATTCGGCTGCCGCAAGGCCATCGCCTTCCTTTTCTCCCGGCTCTTCCTGTTTTTCCGGGACAGGGGCGGCCTCTGCCGGAGGCGCTGAGGAGTTGTTGACCTCCGTCGTGTATGTCGTAACAAACTGCGTCTGCAGTTCGGGCGAATATACGGCTATGATATGCTCAATGGGGATAAGGCAGTCCTCTGGCTTCGTGCCAAAGACGAGTCTTGCTGAGATTAAACCGTCGTCACTCCATGTGAAATTCATCTTGGAATTAAACACCAGTACCAGGCCGTTTTCCTTTTCGGCATTGACAAACCCCCTTGTGCCGATTTGCACGTCCTCCGAGTATCGGACTATTACGAAAACCCTGCCCATGACGTTTAATAGTTCATAAAAAATCGTCTTCTTGAGTTCGTTCAATTTTGACATTGCGTTATTGTTATCGCTCACCTTTGTTTGTCCTCCGATTCATTTTATCCTGTTTGATATTATTTTAAATTCGTCTGTGCCGGCCCTGGCAAGCAGTTGAAACAACACGGTCTCAGCAGAGGTTATAACCGCCGCGCACCGGGCCATTTGCCTGATTCCAATGTCTTTGTTGTCCGCAGTCCTTGATGACGTACAATCGCTTACCACGTGGACTTCATACCCCGCGTCGATGAGGTCAAGGCACGTCTGTAAGATACAAATATGCGTCTCTATGCCGCACAGGATTACCTTTTTTCTGCCGCATTCCCTGAGTTTCCCGATAAATCCGTCCTCAGCGCACGCGCTGAAGGCTGTTTTTTCAATGGGTTTATAGTCAGGGAGGGCGTCTCTTATTTCCGCAACCGTCCGGCCAAGCCCCTTTGGATACTGCTCTGTCAGGACGATGGGTATCTGTAATAGTTTAGCCAGCGCAATCACGTGAAGGGTATTTTTTATGAGCGTGTCCTTATCCGGCATAACCGCGGCAAGCCGCTCCTGGACGTCCACAATCAGAATGGCCGAATCCACGGCCTTTAACCTATGCCTGCCAACCATGAATTAATTTACTAAAACCATTGGGAATAATACAAGGCCATTTTATCACAATTATATGAGTAGATGAGCCAATTGCAAAATTCTGTAGTTCTCTGTACCTGCAACGCTCTGGATTCCCGTTTTCACGGGAATGACAGGCAGGGGAAAACGTCTTTCTGTTGTCATTCCCGCGAAAGCGGGAATCCAGAAGAGGATGTTTCTAATGCGTTTGCCCGAAAATCTTTGCTATTCTAAACCCTTTGTGTTACACTAAATGCTACTCATGGGAGGGCAGCGACGGTATGTCCCCAAAAACTATCATTGCGAGCAAGGTCAGCACAGATAGCCCGATTATCTCGGCGACAGTGACAGATTTGTTTAAGTCCGTCTCCGGCATTACATCTGTTTTCATCTTTGCTATCGGTGTTATTGTCTTTGCCGGTTGGTTGTTTAACGTTGAAACCTTAAGGATACTTTATTTCAGCCCGGTAGAAATGAAGGCCAACGCTGCCATTGCCTTTGTCTTGACAGGGCTGTCGTTGTGGTTTGTACAGACCCAAAGAGTCTCCAGCCGGACGCGGTTTATGTCACGGGCATGTGCCTCGGTAATTGCTTTAATAGGGCTTCTTACATTGTTTGAATATCTTTTTAATCTGAATATCGGGATTGACCAGGCGTTGTTTATGGATATACCTGACGCGGCTATAACGTCAAATGCCGGCAGAATGGCTCCCTTTACGGCGGTAGAATTTGTGCTGATTGGAATTGCCCTGTTTCTGATAGATGTCGAAGTGCGCTGGAGACTTAAACCGTCGCAATTTATCGCAATTGTAATGGGGCTGATTGCCTTAGTATCTATTATGGGTTATGTTTATGGTATTGCATCAATATACACGCCATCCCTCTATAATGCCATGGCATTACACACGGCACTCGCGTTTTTGATGGCATCTATCGGAATACTTACCGCGCGTCCCGACAAAGGAATAATGATTTTTCTCGTTAGAGACAGCATCGGCAGCGTAATGGCGCGCCGTCTCTTAATTGCCGCTATGCTAACTCCGTTGTTGATAGATACAATCCTTGTATCAGGCCAAATTGCAGGCTTTTATGGCGTAAACCATACATTGGCGATTGACGATATGCTTTTAATGTTTATACTAATCGGCATAGTTTTGCACACATCCATATATCTGAATAAAATCGACGATCAGCGCAAACAGGCCGAAGAGGAAACAAAAAGCATAGCAAGGTTCCCCGATGATAATCCATTTCCGGTGATACGTATTGACAGGGAACTTAATGTTGTCTATAACAATAAGGCAAGCCAACCAATGCTTACCGATTTGGGAATTCATAAAGGCGGAGATAGTTTGATCGCTGATGTGAAGTGGCGCGACCTAATTGCCGTAGCTTTAGCCTCCGGCCATGTGAGCAGTGTTGAAATACCCGTAGACGGAAAGGTGTTTCACTTTACCATCGCGCCCATACAGGACATGAACTACGTAAATCTCTACGGTTACGACATCACTAAACGTAAGTCGGCGGAGAAGGCGCTCGATTACGAAAAAAGTAAATTACAAAACATAATGGACAGTATGCAGGATGGTATCTTCATCGTAAATCGTGATTTTAAAATAGAATATGCAAATCCTGTCATAATCAAGGAGTTTGGTGCATACGAAAATATCAAGTGCTTCTCGTATTTATGGGGTGCTAAGGGCAGTTGTCCGTGGTGCAAAAACGAGGGGGTGTTTAAGGGAGGAAAGTCGGTACGCTGGGAACTTACCATACCTAACACCAGCAAGACCTACGATATAATTGACACGCCTATAACAAATCCTGACGGCAGCATTTCTAAAATGGAAATATTCAGGGACATAACCGCCCGTAAGCAGATGGAAAATGATTTACGGCTGTTTTCACAGGCGATAGAAGAGACTATTGACAACGTGCATATAGCCGATATGGCAGGGAAGATAATCTACGCGAACAAGGCAGCAACCAAAATGACCGGCTATTCCTTCGCGGAGAGTGTTGGCATGGATGTGGATAATTTAGTAAAGGACAAGGATTTTGCGAAAAATGTGATAATACCTTCTATCTATTTCAAAGGGGCATGGGAGGGGGAGATTTTATGCGAAAAGAAAGACGGCACTACTTATTTTGGATGGCTTGCAGCTACTCTGTTTAACAATACCGACGGCAAGCCTCTTGCGATGATTGAAACGTTGCGCGACATTACAGCGAAAAAAGCGATTGAGGATGCCTACCGCATTGCTGAGGCGAACATGTTGGCACTCATGAACGCTATTACGGAAAGCGTTGCCTTGATTAATATAGACGGTGTATTTATCACGGTAAACGACACATTCGCAAGGCGTTTCAACAAGGACAGCAGCGAGATTGTTGGAAAAACCTTAAAGGACGTTCTCAAACCGGATCTTTTTGAATCAAGACAGAGACACTTCAATGAAGTCATCAGAACCGGAAAGTCTGTGCACTTTGATGATTCACGGAACGAATTTAATTTTTCAATCAATTTTTATCCTGTTTTCAACGATAACAATAAAGTCAGCGGCGTGGCCATATACGCAAGCGACATCACACTCCGTAAGAAATATGAAAATGATTTATTAAGTTCTATCAAGGAAAAAGAGGTACTCATGCGGGAAATTCATCACCGCGTCAAGAACAATCTGCAGATAGTTGCCGGACTTGTCGGTCTTCAACTCAATTACGTCGAGGATATGACCTATCGGGCTATGTTTAATGAAACGCGGGACAGGATAAAATCTATCGCCCTGGTTCACGAAAAACTCTACCGCTCAAAAGGACTTGCCGAGGTGGATTTGAAAAAATACGTATCAGAGCTTTCAAACGAACTGTTCATATCTTTCGGCGTTGACAAAGACACCATTAAGTTAACCCTTGACGTGGAAAATGCCGTAATTGGCATAGATGTTGCCGTTCCATGCGGGTTGATTATAAATGAACTCTTTACAAATATCCTGAAGTATGCCTTCCCTGATAAGAAAATGGGCGAAATCACTATCTCTATTCACGCCACAGACGACGGCAAACTTGAGATGGTAATATCAGACAACGGCGCCGGATTCCCCGAAGGTGTGGACTTTAGACACACAAAGAGTCTGGGCCTGCACATAGTGAATCTGCTTGTGAAACAAATCGGAGGCACAATAGAGTTAGACGGAACTCACGGAAGCAGATTTATCATTAAATTTGATCACCAAACTGATACCTCAAAAGGAGCTTAGTACCTATGGATAAAACACGAATTATGATAGTTGAAGACGAGGCGATAAGCAGCGCATATATACAGGGGACATTGGAGCAGCTCGGATATATCGTCACATCGGCAGTGTCAACGGCGGCGGAGGCCATAGAAAAGGCAGAGGAGGACCGACCCTGCTTAATCCTTATGGACATACACATCAAAGGGGAAATGGACGGCATAGATACCGCGAATGAAATCAGGATGCGTTTTAATATCCCCATTGTCTATCTCACTGCCCACTCGGACGAGGCGACATTGGAACGGGCTAAGATAACCGAGCCTTTTGGTTACGTGATAAAACCCTTTGACAGCAAAGACCTGAAGTCGAGCATTGAAATAGCTTTGTATAAACATAAGATGGACACTAAGCTGAAAGAGCTGGCCCATTACGATTACCTGACCGGGCTGCCCAACCGCACGTTATTTTTTGACCGCCTTGATCAATCTCTGAAACAGGCAAAACGTAACAAGAAGGACGTTGCCCTGCTAATGATAGACCTTGACGGTTTTAAATGTATAAATGACCGTATGGGGCACGAATCGGGGGATGAGGTGTTAATAGAGGTAGCCAAAAGATTACAATACCAGATACGCGACTCGGACACTGTGGCTCGTTTTGGCGGTGACGAATTCGTGGTTGTTCTCACAAATCTCTCCGAGGCCGGGGACGCTGAGACGCTTGCCATGAAGATAATCGTATCAATAGGGAAGCCGTTTCATTTCAAAACCCCATATTGCGCCATAGGCGCCAGCATAGGGATAAGTTTTTATCCGGCAGACGGTTACGACCCGGAAACACTGCTTAAAAAAGCAGACGTCGCCATGTATCGCGCAAAGGAAAACGGGAAAAATAATTATCAATTATTTAGTGACACCCACAAAAAAGTTACTGGAGATGTAAAGGAGGTGCTCTTAGGCGCGTTAAGATTCGTCTTAAAACACAAGGAGGGTTGGGGACACGGCGAGTGGCTTGAGTTATTAATAGGTCTTAGAGAACATGGGTTTTTAATTTCAAAGACGATTGAACCACCTGTCGGCGCAATCCTTGAGACGCTGAATAAATTCTGCTTTTTACCGCCGCCCCATACTACAACCATAGAGGAAGTCCTGTCCCACATCTGTAGCGAGGCCGCTGATTTTGTTGCGACAAATAACGGTATTTGGACAATAGAGGATTGGAATGAACTATTAAGCAATATGGAGTCAAAGGGGATAGTGCTGAATAACAGCGCGGTATTACTGTTCCTCGATATTATTGAGGCAACGAAGTCGCTCCATATTTTATGCTGTTAATGGGCATCTGTTCAAGATAAACATAGAAATGATAAAGATAGAAATACGGAGGTTAAAATGCGTGACAGTAATAGCGATAAAATATCTTATTGCGTATCAATAAACGATGATGATGTTTTTGAGGCAATGAAGGCCATCAAAGGCTATCTGGATATAACGCCGGGCGATTTTAAAGAAGTGTACCTCGCGGCGTATAAACATGCCATAAGCAGGGTAACAAAATCAGTGGCAGTCAAGGAGGTTATGACAACCGGCGTGGTCTTTGTTACGGTAGATACGCCGCTTATAGAAGTGGCCGACAGGCTTTCTGAAAAAGCAATTTCGGGCTTGCCGGTAGTTGACGACAGGGGCCACCCGGTCGGGGTCATATCGGAAAAGGATTTTCTTTCGCGTATGGGAGTAGACGGTGCCCGTACGTTCATGTCGGTAGTTGCACATTGTTTAAAAAACAAGGGCTGCGACGTCATGGAAATTAAGGAACTTACCGCTAAAGACATAATGACAACTCCAGCGGTGTGTCTTAGTGAAAACGCCCCGATACATGAGGCTGTTTCTCTTTTTGTATCTAAGAAAATTAACAGGATACCGGCTCTCTCAGCAGAGGGGAAGCTATCCGGAATCATCACCCGCGGCGATATTTTCAGATCCCCGCTGTTTCAAATAAACGTTTAGGGAACAGGCAAAGGACTGGATTCCAGCCTTCGCTGGAATGACAGACAAGGCAGAACACATGTACTCCTAAATCTGTCATTCCTGTTTCTTTTTCTGTCATTCCTGCGAAAGCAGGAATCCAGGAAACCATCTTTTGAAACTGAAGGCATAGGAAATTTTTCAAATGCGTTTGCCCTGGTGCAACAAGCTTCATTTTCGGACTTGACATCTTTAAGCAAAGCCTTTACACTAATGGTATGAGCCTGCTGCCCCGTTCGTGGCGCGCTGCCAGAAGTGGTATCGTCCGAGCGCAAATCTCAACTGGTAGCGGGCTTTTCTATTTCTGTTAGGCTGTGGTCATAAAACATCCTTCCATCATTAGTTTCTTTTACTGTTAATTTGTAACCGTTCACCCAGTAAAGTCCTTGATTTATAATGATAATTTACCAGTAGAGATTGGATTGGCGACGGTGTCATTTGGCGTAACTACCTGATTTTAAAGACTTTCTCTTTTTAGGGTATATTTTGGCATAAAGAAATTATCCTTAATAATCAAGGGGTTAGGGTGGGTGAACAGTTACGTTAATTTTACTCCATATAGCTTGTCGTTAATTTCTATTGAGGCATAAAGTCTATGGATGTTTTTTATGTTAGGGTCATTGTTTTTGTCTGGATGCGTTTCTGTTAAGACAGCATTCTCCAACAATTCAGGGATTGCCCTAACTGCTTCAATGTGATTAAGTGCGTCTTCTTTATTGCCACTTAATACTTTTCGTATCCCTTTGCCTGTAATTGCAACATCCCAGCCTGTATCTTTATTAGTAAAAGATTTCCCCTCAATGTTCTTTTTTGTCCATTCTCTTGCGCCTTCCTTCGCAGCCCATATCTTATCGCCAAACATCCTATCATCAAGCCTCGTTACCTTCATGTCTGGTTTTGAATATAGTATTTCTTTAGATTCTGGTGCTACAGCTTCCCCCTGCTTCTTTATGACGAGAAAAATAAAGCAGAAATTGCCTATGCAATCAGTCTGTCTTGTCCCTTTCCGTCATTCCGGCTTGTCCGGAATCTGTCTCTACTCATCCTCAAGCCAAATACGATTCCGGACAAGCCGGAATGACGGACTAAGTATTAAGACGGACTAAAGGTAAATTCACTATTCCTTGTCCGCCATACATCATCACGCCAATAAATGGTATAATGCATTCCATGAATAAGAGGAGGAGTTCAGAAAATGCCTACAAAGGGCGATGATTCAAACATAATATGCCATCTTTTAGAGTCTTTTACCGATCACAATAATCCATCGGCGGCCTCTATGAAAGATGTGTTGCTTGTTGTAAGCGCCAGCGAAGAAGTTGTCGGGTTCATTTGTAAAGCCCTGGCAAATACCGGATGTAAAATTCTCTCCGCTGATAATGCCGGAGCAGGTTTAGACATATACCGCAAGATTAAGCCGCACACAATTGTTGTCGATACTGAATTGATTAGTCCTTCGTTTCTTGAAGAACTGGAGATTTCCGAAATCGATAACATTTCAATTGCCGCGGTCTCCAGCCCTGGCAGTATTGATATTGAGCAATATCTTGACGCCGGAATAAGTATGTTTTTATGGAAGCCGCTTAATCGCTCTGAACAAAAAGGTTTTCTTAATTATTTCATTCGCCAAAGCCGCCTGATTAATGAACAAGAGAACATGTTTGCCGTCATGGCAAACTCCATGACAGACGCCTTCGTAATAGTAGATAGAGATTTTAACATCTTGTTCTGGAACAAGGAGGCCGAAAAGATATTCCTGTTTAAGACCGCCGAAGTGATAGGACATAGCCTGCTGACGTCTATTATAGCAGAAAAATACCACCACACACTCTCAAAATACATCGGCCATATAACCAAAAACATCGACTACCTGAGCAACAGAAATATCTACATCCTGGCCATTGATAAACAACAAAAGGAGATATTCTGCAAGATTAAGATGGCGCCGTTAGAAATCAGAGGGACAGTTTTGGCGGTTATCGCCTTCAGAAATGCCTCCGACCTGCACTCACGGCAAGAGCTGACTATGCTGAAACGCTCAATCGACAACATGGACATCGGCATTGCCATTGGCGACCCGGAAGGTACGATTATCTACTCCAATTCATGCATAAACAGGCTTCTGCGCCTAAGCGATAACCCGATTACCGGCAAACATGCCAGAGATATATTTCCTATATTGTCAGATTTGTACGTATCAGAAAATATTGTCAGACTGGGGAAATATGCAACCGACCTCACTATAAAATTCAGCGCCGATGATGTGCTCTACGCCCGCCTGAAATGCGATACTATCTTAAACAGCAGCGGGAACATCTCAGCCGTTTTTATCACCTGCGAGGATGTGTCGGAATGTATGAAAAAAAGAAACGCGGCTGGTTTCTCCGAAGACGACACGGTAAGGCAAACCAGAGAACTGGCAGATAAAAACGAACGCCTGCAAATTGAAATCTCCAGACTCAATTTGATAGAAGACCGCATGGGGACAACCGTTAAAGACCTCAACATGCTCCTTAAGGAGGTACACCACAGAGTAAAAAACAATCTCCAGATTATCTCCAGCCTCATCAGCCTTCAAGCGAATGTCATTACCGATATAAACCTGCTAAACATCTTCAAAGACACGCAAACCCGAATCAGGGCAATGGCCCTTATTCATGATAAACTCTATAAATCAACCAACATGTCGAAGCTGAACTTCTCCGAGTACATACAAGACCTCATGGCCGAGCTATACTCTACCTATGAGCATTGCATAAACGGCGTGGCCTTAAAGGTTGACATAGACCCTGACCTTGATATAGACATAGACATAGCCATCCCCTGCGGCCTGATTCTCAACGAGCTGGTTACCAATTCAATAAAATATGCCTTCCATGACCTCCATGACGGCGTAATCAGAGTAAGTTTTGCCCGGCAGCAAGACGGTAAATACGCCTTCAGCGTAGGTGACAACGGTGTTGGCTGCCCCGCGGGCATAAATTTTAAGACGACCAAATCTCTTGGCCTTCAACTGGTAAATGATTTAATTACAAGGAAATTGAAGGGTACTATTGACATTGATACCAATAATGGGACAAAATACCACATGGAATTTTATGCTCAGAAACCATAGGGGGGTACGTTGTGGAACAGACAACTAATATGCTTGAAGGGGCAATAACATCGGGGATAAACATACTCGTGGTTGAGGACGAGATAATCACCGCACGCGACATAGAGGCAAAGCTGAAAAAACTGGGACACGGGGTTGCCGGCATCGCCTCAAGCGGCGAGGAGGCGATGCAAAAGGCGGCGGAACTGACGCCTGACATGATCCTCATGGACATCACGTTAGACGGAAAAATGGACGGCATAGAGGCCTCCATGGAGATCGAAAAACACCAGAATGTCCCCATAATATACCTTACCGCCCACACAGACTTAATAACCCTCCATCGTGCGAAGGTAACCGAACCGCACGGCTACATCGTCAAACCCTTTACGCAGAGGGATTTAATTATTACTATCAGCATGGCCCTGTATAAACACAGAATGGAGATGAAGCTGAAGATAATGAATCAGATGCTCAGTCTGTTCTTAAAGCCTATAACGTTAGAGAAGAAATTACACCAAGCCCTTGAAATGATAGTGTCGATTCCCCGCATGTTTTTACAAACACGCGGCAGCATATTCCTCATAGAAAATGATCCGGATACGCTTGTATTAAAAACGGCGCTGAACAGCTCCGAATGTCCCACAGTAGCGGTTGGGCAGTGCCTGTGCGGGCTTGCGGCATCCAGCCGCGAGGTAGTTTTCTCTGATAACATAGACAAACGCCATATGCTCCAGCAAGACGGGCTGCCGCATGGACACTACTGCGTACCGATTCTCGCCGAGGGCAATCTCCTCGGTGTACTGAATATCTTTGTGAGAGAAGGCCACAAGTATGACGCAGCGGAGGAGAATATCCTGACCGCCTATGCCAATGTCATCGCCAACGCCCTGCACAGCTCAAGATAAGATAAAGGCCCGAGAATTAAAGACGAAGGGGGGTAACCCCCAAAACTAACAATTTTCAGCCCGATTACTTTTGTTATCAGGGTATCTACGGCATCTTTCAGGATTTCTTTCAGAATTTTATCGTAGCGTTTAGACATGGCGATATTTTAACATTTAGAGGAATTAAAAACATATAGAAAAACCGGGACAGCGACAATACTGTCCGGCATAGAATTATCGGGGGACACAATACATAAATGGGCATTTACAAACCACAGGAATGCTAAGCAGATGGACTTCCAGCTTCTGTCATGCCCCCGCTGTGCGTAGTTTTATATGCTATTTCCCAAAAACCCCATCAACTCATCCACTGACCCGGCCTTCTTGATGAGATTCTTGAACTCTTCCAATTTATCTATAGAACCTATAGCTCTAACCATATTCATCAACTCAAGTCCGGCTGAAGCATATTTGAGTTCAAGCATCCCCTCTATCCCTTCAAGCAATCCTTCCCTTTTACCTCTCTGTTCACCATCACTCAATCCTTCCTGATAAATATCGCTATTTTTTACATCAATAGTTATGGGCATCTTACTTACCTCCATTTTAACTTTTGGGTACAACTTCCTCAAATCAGAAAGATATAACAATTTTCTGATATAACCCTCCCTCTCCTTCAGTGGCAATACAGACAGTTTATCAAGGATTTTTCTTATGGTAGCATCCACATTCTCCGTTTTACACAGTATTGCCAGCACAATATCTTCAGGGGAATCACTTTCAAGCAGTTGGCGGCAATCTATTTCCCTTATATCCATTAATTTATATGCGTACTTTACTCTTTCACCCTCCAGAATATTTTCCATATTCATAGGTTCATTGCCAACATAAAGCACTATCTGTATCGGTATTTTTCTATTTTGATTAAAAATCAATCCCAAATATAGAAGCATCCGTCCAATCATATTGTTCTCATTTGTTGACTGGATTTCGAAATGGATTTAACTTCCCATCAGTTACTTCAAGCACCAAATCCGCTTCTCTTAATTGAATATCCGGAAACTGTACGTCAATAAATTTGCCGGTTTCATACCCGGTAAGCAGTTTTAGGAACACTTTAGGAATATCCTTCAATAGGTCTTTTAACGTTATATCATACTTTTGATGCATATGCCCTCATTGTTATAAGGTTTCAGAAATTAACAAAGCCTCTCTGCCAGTGAAAGAGTACCCATAACGTATTCTAACATAATCAGCGTCTTGGTGGTAAGTTTATGTTTCACATTTTAACCTCTCTGAGGATGCTCCATTTATTTCACAAGTTCCCACAAATCGGGAATCCTTCGACAAGCTCAGGATGATTCGATTATAAGAATGGCTGTCACTCGTTTGGCTGTTACTTGTTTGGCTGCAACTTGTTATAAGACAATGGGTTGAGGCAGCGATTGCCAATGATTGACTGTCAGGGGATGGATATGTGAAGATATTTTAGTTATTGATGAGGGAAACCGATATAATTTCATGGTGATGATACATGACTAATGCCGCGTGGGCGGTTGGCGACGTAATCTTAGACCTCTACGAAGTACGGGAAGTCTTCACAAGTGGAGGCATGGGGCTTGTCTATCGCATATTTCACAAGGGTTGGAACTCGGACATGGCCGTGAAATGCCCTCGACCGGAGTATTTCAGGACTGAGACACAAAAAAGCAGTTTTGAGCGGGAAGCGCAGACGTGGATGGACCTGGGCCTTCATCCTAATATTGTCAGCTGTTACTATGTGCGCCGCATAAGCGGAGTTCCGTGTGTGTTTGCCGAGTACCTTGAAGGGGGTTCCCTGCGCGACTGGATACAGCAGGGCAAGCTCAAGTCTATAGATGTTATCATCGACACGGCAATACAATTCGCAACAGGGCTTGATTATGCCCACGAAAAGGGGCTTATCCATCAGGACGTCAAGCCGGCAAACGTGATGATGACAGCAGATGGAATTGCCAAGGTCACTGATTTCGGACTTGCCCGTGCGCAATCGCTTTCGGCTGCCGAGTCCCCCTCTCCAGGCTCAGGGCAGGACATGCCGCCGCAACCGCAACACAGACAGAGCCACCTGTCAAGCTGCGGCATGACACCGGCATACTGCTCATGTGAGCAGGCCAATCACAGTCCCCTCACTCTGAAGACGGACATATGGTCATGGGGGGTTTCCATCTTAGAAATATTCATAGGTTCAGTGACATGGTTAAGCGGCAACGTAGCCGCCATCGTGCTGGACGATTATTTAAAGAACCCGCCGGCAGACGTAAACGCCGTACATATGCCAGCACCGATTGCCGCGCTCCTTAGGCGGTGTTTCACGCAGGACCCGGCCGGGCGTCCTGCCAATATGCGGGAGATAATCACAGAACTTAAACAAATATACAGAGACATAACAGGAAAAGACTACCCGCGCGGCGAATATCTGGCAGGGCGCCTGACAGCCGACAGTCTCAATAACCGTGTCGTTTCTTTTTTGGACCTTGGGCGCTCGTCCGAGGTTGCGGGTGTGTGGAAGGAGGCCCTGCGCGTCGATCCCCATCATATCGAATCCACGTTCAACCTTGCCCTTTACGAATGGAAGCTGTGTGCCATTGGGCAGCGGGATATATTCCGCAGATTCGAGGAGATTATGAGAAACCAAACTCTCAAACACAGGGATTACAATCTGATAGGCAGGATGTATATGTTCTTTGGCGAGTATGGAAAGGCGCTTGACGCCATGTGGAGGGGGTTTATTAAAGATGGCACAGCCCCATCAGATGAGACCAAGTCCCTCATCATGGCGCTCTGTGCAGAGGGCAGGCACTCCTCAAAAAAAGACGACACCGCCGCTATGGCCATATGGAAAGACGCGGAGAAATACTCAAGGTTAATTATTGAAGGCGGCTCAAGGGATATACAGATTATCGCCGCCCACGCGGTGTCCCTCATGCGCCAGGGCAGGACGGCCGACTCTGTGGCATTTTACGATAAAATGAAAACTGACACCCCATCGCTGCCCAATTCGGTACTGGCGGCGGCGGTGGGGTATCTGCCCGGCCACGAGGTAATAAATACATTTGAGGGCCATAGCGGCCTTGTCAGCATGGTAATTCTATCCGCAGACGGCAAGCTCGCCGTATCCGCCGGCACGGACGACAGGAGTGTCCGCCTCTGGAACATGGACACGGGCGAATGCCTTCATGCCCTTGACGGGCACAACGACTGGGTTACGTGCGTGTGTTTCAGTGCCGACGGCAACTCGGTTATATCGGGAAGCCTTGACAAAACCCTGCGTTTTTGGGATATTAAGCGGGGCAAGAACATCAAAGTTTTCGACGCCCACAAAGACGGCGTAACCGCGGTTATGGCGGCTGCCGACGGCAGATATGTAATAAGCGGCGGAAACGACGCGGTGATTCACATTTGGAGTTCAGGAAGCCTCGTTCGTACCCTTGAGGGCCACAGCGGCAGGATAACCTCACTGGCAGCCGGGCAGCGCGGGCCTTATGTCCTATCAGCAAGTAACGACAAGACGATTCGCCTCTGGAACATTACCACGGGGAAGTGTCTGATGGTGATGGCCGGGCACGGCGGGGCAGTTAATCACATAGCAAAAGCCGTCAACTCGTCCTATATCCTGACCTCAAGCGAAGACATGACAATCCGCCTCTGGGATATTGCCGATGGCAAACACCTGCGGACATTTAAAGGACACAGCAGCGCCGTCACCGCGGCGGCCTTTATGCCCAATGGCAGGAGTTTTATCTCCGGCAGTACTGATAACACACTCTGCCGCTGGGACATTGACAGCGGCCAGAGGCAATACGTGTTGAATAAATTCGAGGGGCCGTCACTGGCTCTGAGCACGGATGGCAAGACGGCAGTCTACTCTGTATGGAATGGCGTACGGGTGGTAAATTGTCTGAACAGGTTTATACTCCCATATGCCTTAGCGGTTCCAGTATCCAGTGAGGAGGCAGGGAAACGCGAGGGTGGTTTTCAAACGATTTTAGACGAGGCCGAAAGGCTGATAAACGAGGGCAGCCTCAGTGGTATCCCTGAGCTGATAAAAAAAGGCCGCCAAATTAAGGGTTACGAAAGGGACCGAGACGCGCTGAAACTTATGGAGAGGCTCTCCCGCGTGTTTCCACGAAAGAGAATACAAGGTGCGTGGGAATCGGGGGGGGTACAAGCGCACGAGGGCGCGGTCAACACCGTGGCCGCAAGCAAAGATGGTAAGTATGTGATTACGGGCAGCGCCGACTGCACGGTAGCGTTGTGGGATGCATCCTCAATGAAATGCCTTAAAATCTTTAAAGGACACAAGGGCGCGGTCAATGCCGTGGACATTAGTGGCGGGTACATACTCTCCGGCGGCGAAGACGCCGCTGTACGCCTGTGGGATGTGGAAAAAGGCGAATGCCGATGGGTCTTTAGCGGCCATTGCGCACCCGTGACGGCAGTTGCTATAAGTCGCGACGGCAAATATGCCATATCAGGAAGCCTTGATGGGTCTATTGTCCTGATGGACATAAAAAGCAGGATTGATCTGCGCGTTTTTTTCGAGCGCAATAGCCGCGTCACATGTGCAGTACTCATGCCCGACCTTCACAGTGTCATAGCCGGATATGAAGATGGAAGCCTCCGTATATGGGACATAGAAACAGAGGATTGTGTCACGCTCATAAAGCCGTACAACAACAGTGTGTCCTCTGTGGCGATAAGCCCCGACCTTAAATACGTAGCCGCAACCGGGCAATTTGACAATACCTTTCATATATGGGACATCGGCACGAGGAAACTCTCCCGTTCTTTCAAAGGCCACACGGGCGGAGTTATAGATGCTTCCTTCAGCCCCGACGGCAAATTCATAATCTCCGGCAGCCTCGACGGCACGACACGCCTATGGGATGCGGGGACTGGCCGCGTAAGCCGCACATTTGCCGGGCATGGCGGCGGTGTCAGCTCTGTGTGTTTTGGCCCTGACGGCTGGTATGCCTGGTCAGGGAGCGCCGACCACACGCTGAGCGCCTTCTATGTTGATTGGGAGCTGGAGGCGAGGGATTATACAGATTGGGATGACGGGGCCGCCGCGTATATGGAACTATTTATATCAATGCATACGCCGTTTATAAAGAATTCGTTCACGAGGCGGGCAACCCCCGTATGGGATGAGAGGGATGCCGCCGCACTTCTTTCAGAACTCACCCTGCGCGGCTTCGGATGGCTAAGGCCCGAAGGCGTACGAGCGAAATTAAATGAAGCTCAGCAAGCGGCGGTAATCAGACAGCGGCACGCTGAGGAATCCTTCAACGAGGCGATAACACAGGGCAAGGAGCTGATGACAATAGGAAGTTATACCGCCGCCCTCACGCAGATAAACAAGGCCCGCTCCATAAGCGGTTATAATAAAGAGGCCGAGGCCCTCAGGCTCACAGATGAGATGTCGATGATCTTTCCAAGGACACGGCTTGCGTCATCCCTTAGGCTCTATGTGCTAAGGGGACACGGCGGTGGGATAGCGGCCGCCGCGTTCACAGAGGATGAAAGATTTGCTGTTACCGCCTGCAGGGACAACCGTATGCGAATATGGGAGCTAGTCACAGGCAAATGTATAATGACACTGAGCGGCAGTCCGGTTACGGCGCTGCTAATGTGCGATGGCGGGCGTGTTATATCAGGCGCGGCAGATGGTACGCTTCGTCTCTGGGATATAAAGACAGGTGAGGTCAGGAGGGCATTTAAATGTCATACCGCACAGATTAATTCACTTTGCCGCGCCCGTGGGGACAGATTTTTTCTGTCCGCCGGCAATGACGGCCTGATGATTCTATGGGACGCCGAAACGGGTGAGCGCGTTAAGGTATATAAATGCCCGTCAAACAGCGTTACATGCGCGGCAATAGACGAAGACCTTGCCTTTATCGCCTCGGGCAGCACCGACAGGAACATCCGCCTGTGGGACTGTGCGTCGGGCGCTGTTACAAAAATCCTCACCGGCCATTCGGATACGGTAACGGCCGTTTCAATAAGCCCCGACGGCACGTTTATTGTTTCAGGAGGCGCTGAGAGGATAGTCCGCCTATGGGATAGCACAACAGGGGAAAATACCGCTATATTCGAAGGACACAGCGGCGCTATCACATCGCTGCAGATAAGTCCCGACGGCCGGTTTTTCATTTCAGGGAGCACTGACGGGTCAGCGCTTCTTTGTGATAGGACACAACCCGGCGGGCATGCGGCCTTTGGCGGACACACGGCATCTGTATTAAACGTATCTCTTTCACCATCGGCAGGTATGATGATAACGGCAAGTGAGGACAAGACGGCCTTTGTGTGGTATCTCCAATGGAGTTTTACCATAAGGGATTTTACAGACTGGGTTGACGGGGCGCTGCCGTACTTAAAAAGATTTCTATCGAAACATAGAAAGATAGTAAACGACACGCTGACAACCGTGGGCAGCCCGATGTTTAAAGAAGAGGACACGGCCAAACTCATGGCAGAGCTAAAACGAAGGGGCTATGGCTGGCTGGCCCATGAGGGCGTTGCCGCCAAACTCCATGAACTGAAGTCTGAAATTGACATTCACTGGAAGGAAAGCGTGGCACAATATAACGGGCTGCTGAAGGCGGGCGTGGACTTTATGAAGGATAAACAGTATGTTAAAGCCATTGAATCCTTATCCATGGCCCACACGCTGAAGGGTTTCCAGCGTGAAGAGCAACCCCTTAGGCTTCTTGATAAGATGCACAGCGTATTTCCTAAGGGTAAACTATTGGACGCATGGAGGGTGAACTATCTCGTTGGCCACCACGGTAAGATAACCGCTGTGGCGGTTTTGTCCGGCAACGGGCACGCCGTAACGGCAAGCGCCGACAAGACGCTGCGTTTTTGGGATATAAATACGGGCAAGTGTATCAGGGTTTTTTTGGGGCATACGGCCGCCGTCACGTCTGTGGGCCTGACCACGGACAATCGCTCTGTGGTGTCGGCGGGCGCTGACGGCACTATCCGGCAGTGGGATGTTTTAAGTGGCGAATGTGTTCGTGTCATTGAGGCGCACAAAGACATAGTTACCGCGGTCGTAACCGCCCCTGATAACCGCCGTATACTGTCCGGCAGTGCCGACGGCACGATTAAACTATGGGATTCATTTACCGGCGAGTGCATAAATACGTACCCATATACATCCGGCAAACCGGCCTGTCTGGCAATCAGCCCCGACGGGATGTATTACCTTACCGGCGGAGCGAGTGCGGAATTTTGGGATTTGTCAACAGGGCAGCAGATTCACAAGTTTAAGGGTTCTGCGGCATCCGGGGTTACGAGTGTTGCGATCACGCCAAACGGCCGCTATACCCTGATTGCCGGTGCTGATAAAGCGGCGCGTCTTTGGGATGTGCCGACAGGCGAAAGTTTTCGCACGTTTGGATGGCACATGGGCAAGCCGGCATCAGTTGCCATAATGCCTAACGGCAAGTATGCAGCCATAGGCGGAGAAGATGGCAGCCTGCGGTTTTACGACATACTCTCAGGGGAGTTATCCAAGTCGGTTCACTGGCATACGGGGGCGCTGACGGCAATCGCCATAAGCCCCGACTGCCGTTACATTGTAACAGGCGGCGACGACGCCGTGGCAGGGGTTTGGTACGCGGACTGGCAGGTTACTGTAAAAAAACTCACCGAGTGGGACGAGGGGGCAAGGCCGTTTGTAGAGATATTTCTGTCCCTCGCAACGGCGGGCAGATACCCGCAGGTGAAAAAACCCCAGTGGACAGAGGAAGATTTCAGCGGCCTGCTGAGAGAGTTGTCCTTACGAGGTTACGGGTGGCTGTCAGCCGACGGAATCAAGAATAAACTCAATGAAATGGCGGCAAACTGGAAGGGTATCCTGTCAGAGAGAAGACATCTCTTTGAGAAGGAATTCAGACCTGCACGCTGACGGCTTACCCTCCTCAAATAACAGCTCCGCCTCAAATATCAGCACCCATGGAATTTTAACCGATGTATAAATTACGAAACTCCTCCTCAGCAGAAGAGTCTGTCATACCAGCTATATAATCAATTATAGACCTTATGAAGTCACCATCATAAAAAATATATGGAAAGAGAATATCCATATCCTTTTTAGGAAGTAACCGAAATTTAATGTTATCGTTGTCATTTGATGAGACATC
>JADFXO010000013.1:0-3554 GCA_015233485.1 Nitrospirota bacterium | reverse complement strand
TCTAATTTTTTCAACTTATGAAAAGCAACTGAGTTAATTTTATTATCAGACAATATATAACCCTTCAATACCAGTTGATTATCTTCCTTTAAATAACCAGCATTCTCGAGTATGGCCTTGAGCCCTGCTCTAAACTCATCCGTGATAAAAGAAATAAAATAATTTAACAACGAAGAAAAAGCTTGGAAATTACGAGTTCTTCTATGCACAGATTTTATGCTATCAGGACGTCTTACCTTATCATCTTTTAATATGCTCTCAAGCTCAGGGATAGTAATGATGTCTTTATATTTCAAGACACCAACTTCAAGACCATCATGTATGTCATGAGTAACTTGCGCTATTTCATCAGAAATATTTACAATTTGACCTTCTACTGACACCGAATGTGGTTTATCTAATGATAACAATTTAAAGATACCATCCTTCACACCAGGATATTTATATTTATCGTTTGTATCTTCTTGATATATTTTTGTATGTTTAAGTATTCCTTCTAAAGTCTGATAAGTTAGATTAAAACCATGTTGGCAATAATCTGGATGATAGCATTCTAAAAATGATAACACTCTTACGCTCTGATAATTGTGTTTGAAATTGGCTTTTTCTAATATTCCTCTTCTCTCTCCCAGGACATTCTGTATTCTTTTAGGTATGGGCTCTTTTCCCTGCATTATCATATTAAGCTGCATTTCCCCTGCATGACCAAAAGGTGAATGTCCGATATCGTGTCCATAAGCTATTGCTTCTACGAGTTCTTCATTCATACCTAATTGCTTTGCAATAGCCCTCGCAATCGTTACAACTTCTATTGTGTGGGTTAAGCGCGTTCTTTGCTGCTCATTTCCTTTGAATGAAAGGTATAGCTGCGTCTTATGCATAAGTCTTCTGAAAGAATTGGAATAAATTATCCTATCTCTGTCTCTTGCGTAAAGCGAACGATAATTCGTGCCGTCCTCTTCATCTCTTATAGTGGTTTGCCTTTTAGCATACGCATTCTTTTGTGCAAGCTTATGCAGCGTCTTATCATACGCAAGAGCAAAGTTTGTACCTTCCCCCACAGAAACATCTTCTTCCATAAAACCCTCCTTATTGATGTATAGCATATCGTTATCTCTAAAATCATGATTAACAATGTTTAGTATACACACATTATATTTTATTTGTCAACACTTTATTTTATCATTTCTTCAAATAATCATACGTTACGAACTCGTAACATTTAATAATTGTTACCTATAGGTAACGTTGATTAGAAGAATAACTCTCACTCCACGACAATAAATTGTCTCCACCCGGCTTGTCCGGAATCTGTCTATACACACCCACAAGCCAAATAAGATTCCGGACAAGCCGGAATGACAGACTAAGGGTAAGACGAACTAAGAGTAAATTCATTATTCCTTGGTGCGAAAGCTCAGGGTGCGAAGTTACGATTTAAGAATATCGCCAGACTCAATAGGGTAAGGGACATTACGCATAATTGTAGGCATCCTTCGACAGGTTCGGGATGATTCAGGCAGGCTATTATGACACCTTATAGTATGACGCAGTCTGGAAAGCAGGAATGACAGACAATAAATGATGCTCCCCTATCATAGTGCATTGTCATGGTACGACAGTGTGTTTGCCTTGGGGGTTGAGATTGTGATATGAAATCATTTATAATCATAGGTAGTCACTGTTGCGTTATGTGATGACTAACGAGGAGGTCTTATGCAGAGGAAGGTTTTAGCTCTTGTTCTTGCCGGAGGTGAAGGTAGAAGGCTTTTTCCGCTTACCGCTATGCGCTCCAAACCATCTGTGCCATTCGGGGGAAGGTACAGGATCGTTGACTTTGTTTTAAGCAATATCATCAATTCCGGAATCTATTCGATTTACCTGCTTGTACAGTACAAGTCACAATCGCTGATATCGCACATCCAGGAGAACTGGAACCAGACATCGGTATCCCGCGACCAGTTCATCACGATTGTGCCGCCTCAAATGCGTAAGGGGCTGGAATGGTTTCAGGGTACTGCTGACGCGGTGCTGCAAAACGTTAACCTTATTCAGCAGTATGCCCCCACGCATGTCGTAATCTTTGGCTCTGACCACATCTATCGAATGGACATCGGGCAGATGCTCGATTTTCATATCGCATGCGGCGCCAAAGCCACTGTTGCGGCCATACCCGTGCCGATTGAACAGGCCTCGGCATTCGGCGTCATCAAGGCTGACAGGGACAGCCGTATTGAAAGATTTGAGGAAAAACCAAAAAACCCGCCTTCAATGCCAGAAAATCCCGCGAAGGCCTTTATCTCTATGGGAAACTATATCTTTAACACCGATGTGCTGCTTACCGCGCTTGCGGACGCGCAGCGAAAAAGCGAACATGACTTTGGGGCATATGTCATGCCGTCGCTTGTCAACACACGCGGACTTTTCGCCTATGATTTCTCAAGGAATAAAATCCCAGGCGCGAAGCCCTACGAGGAGATCGGCTACTGGCGCGATGTTGGGACGATTAAGGCATACTGGGAATCTAACATGGACATGCTTGACGAAGAGCCAATCTTTGACATCTATAACCATAGATGGCCGATCCACCCGTCTATATCGTTTACGCCGCCGGCTAAAATCATCAGCGGCGATATTCAAAACTGTTCTATCTCAAACGGCGTCAGAATAAAGGGTGCGGCCATCAAACACTCGATTATCAGAAGCGGCGTGGTAATTGAAGAGGATGTCGAAATTACCGATTCAATTATCCTTGAGTACGTCCATATCAAAAAAGGCGCCAAGCTTAAGAAGGTCATCATCGACAAGAACAACGTGATAAACGAAGGCGAAAGGCTCGGCTTCGACTGTAATAAAGACCGTTTCAGGCTGCACATTGACGAGTGCGACATAGGTATCCTCCCAAAAACTATTTTATAGACAAGGAGACGCGCGACGAGGTGATGGGAACATGGTGATAAACAAGACGCTGGGTTTTAGTACGCGTGGAAACGGCCACCTCATTGACGTTACCAGCCAGGTTAGCGGCGTCCTTACAGAATCGGGCATTCGCAGCGGTATACTGACGGTGTTCGTGGTTGGCTCGACTGCGGCCATTACGACATTAGAGTACGAACCGGGGCTGATAAAAGACATGGCGGAGTTATACGACAAACTCGCGCCCGCGAATAAGCGCTATGCACACGATGACACGTGGGGCGACGCAAATGGTTTCAGCCACGTGCGTGCGGCGCTGCAGGGGCCAAGCCTTACGATACCGTTTGAGGACGGCAACCTATACCTAGGCATGTGGCAGCAAATAGTCCTCGCAGACTTCGACCACAGACCCCGGCAAAGAAACATAGTAGTTAATATAATCGGCGAATAGTTTATAAGGAGGCCGCACATGGAGATAAAGATAGTAAAACCGACAGAGGAAGACCTTAAGGCGCGGGGAGTTGATAGCTGGCCTATATGGCAGAAGGAAGCGTCGGTATTCGATTGGCGCTACGGCGATACTGAGGAGTGCTATATACTTGAGGGTAAAGTCACTGTGTCAATGAAAGACGGGAAAA
>JADFXO010000139.1 GCA_015233485.1 Nitrospirota bacterium | reverse complement strand
CTCTTCTAATTTCATTTCTACTTCTTCAACATAACTCCTGTCCATACCACTGATGATACTACTGTCGATTCATAATTGTCCAGAATTATTTGATTTGCCCTGTCCCTCCTTGGTTTTAAGGCCAGAACAAATTTACCGTGGTCAAACGGTTGCTTTTAGAGACATCATTTTTGTATATTAGGCATGGGCAATATACCATTATCGCGTATTTCACACATCTGAAGGAGCAGCTTTGTTTGCAAGACTGTTGCAAAAGAAGTCGATAGACGGCCTGCGGGAAGAGGCATTTTCTACCGCCGGCAAAGAGGGGTGTCTTAAGCGTACGCTTGGGCCCGTGGAACTTACGGCCATAGGCGTGGGGGCAATAGTCGGGGCGGGTATTTTCGTCCTGACCGGACATGCCGCGGCAAGTTATGCCGGACCGGCAATCGTGCTGTCTTTCCTTCTGGCCTTTGTCGCCTGCGGATTCGCCGGCCTGTGCTATGCCGAGCTGGCCTCGATGATTCCCATATCTGGAAGCGCATATGTCTATGCCTACGCGACATTGGGTGAGATAATCGCGTGGATAATCGGATGGGACTTGATTCTGGAGTATTTCCTTGGGGCTGCCACTGTGGCCATTGGCTGGTCGGGCTATGTGGTTAGTTTTCTTGGTGATATAGGTATCCGCATACCCAGGTATCTCTGCGGGCCGCCGTTTACATATGATCCCGCCGTCCAGAAATGGGTAGTAACAGGAGACGCCTTAAACGTCCCTGCCCTTTTTATCGTAACCACCATGTCCGTAGTGCTTGTTATGGGGATAAGGTTTTCCTCATGGGTCAACTCAACGATAGTTATAATAAAGGTGTTGATACTAGTTATATTTATTGGCGTGGGGGCATTTTTTATAAATCCGGCTTTTCTTACTCCGTTTATACCGCCCAACACGGGCGAGTTTGGCTCTTTCGGATTAAGTGGGATACTGCGCGGGGCGGGTGTGGGGTTTTTCGCGTATATCGGGTTTGACACAGTATCGACGGCTGCCTCGGAGGCGAAAAATCCTCAGCGCGATTTGCCCATAGGAATACTTGGCAGCCTTATCATTTGCACAGTCCTCTATATGAGCGTCTCGCTGGTGTTAACGTCGTTGGTACGTTACACAGAGCTGCAGGTGCCCGCCCCTATAGCGGTTGCGGTAGATGCGATGAGGCTCCATTTTCTTTCGCCGGTGGTTAAAATCGGCGCGATAGCAGGGTTATCGTCCGTGATACTTGTACTATTGATGGGCCAGTCAAGGATATTTTATTCAATGTCGAGGGATTCGCTAATACCGAAGATGTTTTCCAAAGTCCACAAGAGATTCAAAACCCCGCATGTAGCGACCATTATAACCGGACTTTTCGGGTGCGTGGCGTCGTCGCTGCTGCCGATTCAGATAGCTGGTGAGCTGGTCAGCATAGGGACGCTTCTTGCCTTTACTATAGTCTGTACGGGGGTGCTGATTCTAAGATACACACACCCGCAAATACGCAGGACATTCAGGGCGCCGGGCGGTATCGCAGTCCCCATCGGTGGGATACTCTTTTGTCTTTATCTCATGTCAGGACTTCCGTTTGACACATGGATGAGGCTTGTAGTGTGGCTGATAATCGGCCTTGTTATCTATTTTACCTATTCCATTAAGAGGACATGGAGGACAAACTGGCAATGATAGATTTGTTGAAACAATTTATAGAAATCGTTATGCACCTCGACAAGCACCTTGGCGCAATAGCAAACAGCTACGGCATGTGGACATACGCCTTGCTTGCGGGGATAATATTTTGTGAGACGGGGCTTGTTGTTACGCCGTTTTTACCAGGGGATTCGCTCCTGTTTGCGGCGGGAACGATTTCGGCCATAAGCACGCTTGAGCTGCATTGGCTGATAATAGCGCTCTCTCTGGCCGCGATAATCGGCGACAACGTGAACTACTGGGTGGGACGCTATCTCGGCCCCAAGGTATTTCAATACGAGAACTCCCGCCTGCTGAACAAGGAATATCTGGAGCGTACGAGGAAGTTTTACGATAAATACGGCGCAAAGGCAGTCGTCTTAGCCCGTTTTGCGCCGATTATAAGGACATTTGCCCCGTTTGTAGCCGGTATTGGCAAGATGAACTACCGGCGCTTTATCGTCTATAGCATCATCGGCAGCCTATGCTGGGTAGGCATATTCTTATCGGGCGGATATTTCTTCGGCAACATCCCCATAGTCAAGCGCAACTTTACCGTTGTCATCTTTGTAATAATTATAATCTCCCTCATGCCTGCTGTTATCGGATATTTGAGGCAAAGGTATGAGAAGAAATAGTACAGTATGTTATAAAAGTCTCTTAAATTCTTCTATGGTAAGCCCGGCATCTCTCACGATGCCTGCCATTGTGAAAGCATCAACAGGGTTTGCCCTTGGAATCGTGATGATTCGCTCCCCATTAGTCATTGTAATATGTTTACCCTCGCGAGCTATTCGGAAGCCGGCATTTTGAAAGGCATTGACAGCCCTCTGGTGATTTACCCCCGGCAACTTAGGCATTAGCCACTTCAACAAAGCGGGTTTCTTTGCCCTGTGTTAATTCATCCACGGTTTCTACATATGACTGGATGGCATCTTTGATATTTTCAAGAGCCTCTGCCTCTGTCTTACCTTGTGACCAGCAGCCAGGAAGGCCGGGGACACAAATAGAATAACCCTCTTCCGTCTTCTGAAGATTTACCTTATACCTCATAAACACCTCCAAGAACTGATTAACTATATTTTACAGTTTTTCACTGCTTAATACAAATTCTTAAACAACTCTGTTAAACTCATTTCAACAAACCGGCTTCTTGACAGCAGCCCTTTATTTTACATATAGTTTTTTGCTATCATAAAGGCATACTTACAGAGGAGGACAGGGTTTGAATTTAAGAGCTATGCTGATAGTTAAAGATAAACGGGGCTTTACGCTGATTGAGCTTCTGGTGGTCATGCTGATACTGGGACTTCTGGCGGCACTGGTTGCCCCGCGCATGTTTAGTAAGGTTGGTAAAAGCAAACAATCCGCCGCTAAGGCGCAGATTGAGCTTCTCGGACAGGCACTTGAACAGTTTAAGGTGGATACGGGAAGGTTCCCATCAACGGAGGAAGGTCTCGATGTGCTTCAGAAAAACCCCGGCGTTGACGGCTGGGATGGCCCTTATTTAAAGAAAAACGTACCAGCTGACCCGTGGAAGCACCCATATCACTACGTCTACCCCGGCAACCACGGCGACTATGACCTCTACTCATTCGGGGCAGACGGCGTAGAGGGCGGCGAAGGCGAAAACAAAGACATCAACAGCTGGGAATAGCAAAGATTAAAGACGAAGGGGGATAATCCCCCTTCACCCCGTATTCTCGCACGTGTTTTATCTAATAAATTTGGGCTGCCGCCCGTTGGCGGCTTCGGTACTCCTGGCGTTCTTGTTTACTTTACCAGCGCACCGGGGGGGATTTCTCTGTCTACCGTTATCAGCGTCAGCCCGTCGGCGTCAGAGGCGGCCAGCACCATCCCCTGTGATTCAACTCCCATCAGCTTTGCGGGCTTCAGGTTTGCCACTATGACTACTGTCTTGCCTATCAGCTCCTCTGGTGTATAGTGTTTTCCTATGCCTGCCACCACCTGGCGCTCTTCACCGGAGTCAACCGTTAATCTAATGAGTTTATTTGAACCCTTAACGGCCTCGGCGGAAATTATCTTCGCGGTCTTGAGCCTTACCTTCGCAAAGTCAGCGATGTCTATAATGTCTACTACGTTCATAGGGCATTCCTCCTTTGGAGATGTCCCTGCGGCTTGAGGTTTTTGGCGCATGGCCGGTGGATTAGGCGGCTTTGCCTTTGTTTCAATCCGTGGAAACATCTGTTCCATCTCCTGAATCTGCATATCTTTTTCAAGCAGTCCCCATTGACTTACATAGGGAAGATTTACCTTCGATATATCCCCCTTCGTTATACGGGTGTAGAGCATTGCCATTGATTTTGGCATAAATGGATAGAGATACAGGCTTACGAATCTGAGGCCCTCCAGAAGTGAATATATCACCGTGCGCAGCCTGCCCCCGGTTTCATTGTTTTTGGCAAGCACCCAGGGTTTGTTCATATCAATATATTTATTTAAATATGTTACGAGCGTCCATATCTCATCGAGGGCCTTATTATAGGCAAGGCCATCCAGATGAGCGTCGATTTTAAATAAAATCCCCTCAGCGAGGCCCTTTAGTTCTATCTCCACCTCATCGGGAGTTGGTATCTTGCCGTTAAAATATTTATTCAGCATGGCAAAAGACCTGCTGGCGAGATTCCCAAGGTCATTGGCAAGGTCGGTATTGATTCTACCGACAAGCGCCTCCCCGGAGAAATCCCCGTCAAGGCCGAACGTTACCTCGCGAAACAGAAAATACCTCAGGGCGTCCGCCCCATACCTTTCGATTATTTCAAACGGGTCAACCGCGTTGCCAAGAGATTTCGACATCTTTTGCCCCCTGGTAATCCACCACCCGTGGGCGAATATGCGCTTCGGCAGGGGTATATCCAAAGCCATTAACATAGCACTCCAGAACACCGCGTGGGTCGTCAGAATATCCTTTCCTACTATATGAACCGATGCCGGCCATAGGGCCATCTTTCCACCTGCCCCGCTAACAGGATAACGTGTTGCGGAGTAATAATTTATCAGGGCGTCAAACCATACATATGTCACATAATTATTGTCAAACGGCATGGGCACACCCCATGATAACCGCTGGGCTGGCCTTGATATGCACAAGTCTCCGAGGGTGTTTGACCTTAGGAAGCCAAGAACTTCATTTCGCCTTGATTCGGGCATGATATAGCCGGGGTTGTCTTTTATGTGTCTCACGAGCTTGTCGTGATACTTTGACATAAGAAAAAAATAATTCTCCTCTTCTATTTTCTCAACTGCCCTGCCACAGTCGGGGCAGTTGCCGTCCTTTACGTCTTTGTCCGTCCAGAACCGCTCATCGTGCGTGCAGTACCAGCCCTCATAGCGTCGCTTTACAATCTCTCCTTTGTCATAGAGCCGCTGAAGCAGCTCCTGAACTATCTTTATATGGTCAGGATGGGTTGTCCTTATGAAGGCGTCATTTGTAATGTCAAGTTTTGTCCAGAGATTTATGAAATTCTCGCAGAGCTTGTCTGTGTGTGCCTTAGGGGACAGGCCGGAGTCTGAGGCGGCCTTAAAGACCTTCTGGCCGTGTTCGTCAGTGCCTGTAAGGAAAAACACGGCGTTGCCCATCAATCTATTGAACCTTGCCAGTATATCTGCCGCAACCGTCGTATAGGCATGTCCGATATGCGGGACGTCGTTTACATAATATATAGGGGTTGTTACATAAAAAAAATTCCCTTCCATAAGAAACTTCCCTTCCATGATAAAGTATAACCTCCGTGCTGTTACGGTTTCGTGTTGTTACGGTTTCTTTTTGGCCTTAAACTTCCTGTATCTCCATTTATTTTTTTTCTCGCCGGTACCCTTTTGGGTCTCATCCGGAGTGTCCTTCGGCGAATCTGCCTGGGTTTCCTTTTTTACCGGTTCTTGCGGGGCGATGTCTCCGCTGTCCCCGGCCTTTGGCGAATCCGCCTCTTTTGTCTCTTTTACCGGAGGTGTGGGGGAGTGTCTCCTGGTAAACGGCTTTTTCCTTCGATCACGATTTTTCGATGGTGCCGCGGCATTATCGGGGACAGATTCCGGAACCTCATTGCCGTTTAAAGCCGTGGCAGGAGTTTGGGCGGTCTGCGGCCTGTCATTGTCCTTCGATTGCAGCTGTGTTGCATGGTCCACGTTAATACAGAATTCGCATTTCTCTTCCCCGATAAGACCCTCAAGGATTACGTCTTCCTTTATCACTATGGCGTCCTCTGCGCGGAAATCATCTACCTCAAACCCCAGGCAGCACATCAACCTGCCGCAAAGCCCTGATAATTTGCCAGGATTTAAGGCAAGGTCCTGTTTCTTTGCCATTCTTATAGAAATCGGTGCAAAATTTGACAGAAATGTCCGGCAGCATACCTCCCTGCCGCATATACCTATTCCCCCTATGAACTTTGTCTCGTCCCTTACGCCTATCTGGCGCATCTCTATTCGTGTCTTGAATCTTGAGGCCAGGTCTTTCACAAGCTCCCTGAAATCTATCCTGCCGTCGGCCGTAAAGTAAAACACTATGCGCCGCCTGTCAAGGGTTACCTCCGTATGTACAAGTTTCATGGGAAGTCCACGCGCAGCAATCCTCTCAAGGCAGTACTCCCTTGTCTGCTGTTCCAGCAAGTCGTTGCCTGTCTTTGCGTTGATGTCCTCTTCAGTAACGATGCGGATGACCTTCTTGAGTTCCTTATCGGCGGTTTCTATGGTTTTTTCGCCTGTAACTATGTTTCCTATGGTCAGGCCAAAACTCGATTCCACTACGACGAAATCGCCAACCTTTACTATCAGGCCGTCCACCTCGAAATCGTAAATCTTACCACATTTCTTAAATCTGATACCAACCACTGTAGGCATATTCAATGAACCCCTTCTCTAAACGCACCCTTCGACGCGGTGGGCGTAACCCGTCCAAAAACGTCTCTCAGTTTTAAGGCTGTATAGTTAAACACAATACCCTTGTTAATATTCACCGCAAAATACCTGCTCAGGCTAAAGAAGGTTTCATAACAATCCACTATCACTTCTATATCCACGGCCTTGCACAGGTTCGCAACCTCTGCCTTCTTGTCCATGTTAACCAGGGCTGTGCCGCCTTGTCCCAGTTTCAGCACTGCCATATCCCTTAGGAATATCATCGCGGTCTCAAACCAGAGGGCCATCTCTTGTCTGTCCTTCCATTGGTGTGTCTTATTGCCGTTGGCCATTTCTGTAAACATCTGGAGCGCCCTGTTGCGCCCGCTTATCAGTGCGTCGTTTAACATGGCCCTGGCGCTTCCGTTTGACAGGCCGAGCTGTTCGTCTGTCGGCGCGGCACCCTTTTCGTCTGCTATAGCGCGTAAGACCTCAAAAGAAAGCGGCACAAAGGGTATTTTAACGCACCTTGAGCGAATAGTGTCCAAAACGGCATCCTCTCTGTGGGTTATCAGAACAATTATGCTGCCCGCAGGAGGTTCTTCAAGCGTCTTAAGAAAGGCATTTCCCGCGTTAACATTCATCGCGTGCGCGTCTTTAATTATAACGGCCTTTCCTTTCCACTCCATAGCGCTGGTCGACAAAAACTCAACGGCCTCCCTGATTTGATCGATTTGTATAATCCTGCTGGCCTCCTTGGGTTGATCGGTTTTGTCGGCCTTGCCGGCCTTTTTAACAGTGTCCTCGGGGGCCATCACCTTCAGGTCTGGATGCACAAGTAAGTCCGTGTTTTTACAAGAGCGGCATCTGCCGCAAAAATTCCCTTCCCTTACATAGCCGCCGTCTTCACAGTTCATCGCCTTTATAAAGGAAAAGGCGGCCGTTGTCTTTCCTGCCCCGGGCGCACCGGCAAATAAATAAGCCGGGACAATCCTGCCGGTTCTCAGCATCCCGCCAAGTATGCGAATCGCCCTCGGCTGTCCCAGCAATCCATTTAACGGCTGCCCGTTTAATAGCAGCTTGTTTAACGGCATCGCAGCCTCTCCTCTATTGCCGCAACTATCTCTCCGGTGACAACGGCAGAGTTTGCCGCGGCGTCGATGACTTTAAAACGGGCGGGCTCCTTTTTTGCCAATTCCAAAAACCCGGCGCGAACCTTTTCGTGAAAGGCCACAGGCTCAAGCTCAAACCGGTCTGTTTTGTTTATCTCCTTATTTCTTCCGAGGCCAATATTGGGCGGCAAGTCAAGCAGGACGGTCATATCCGGGCGAAGGCCGCCGGTTGCTATCTTGTCGATGGCCATGACGAGGTGCTCATCCACCCCCCTGCCGTAGCATTGGTAGGCCAGGGTTGAATCCGTAAACCTGTCTGTGATAACAACGGCGTGTCTGTCTATCGCCGTAGAAATCACCTCGGCCAGGTGCTGTGCCCTTGCCGCGTTATATAGCAGGAGTTCCGTCAACGGAGACATCTGCTGAAAACTTTTATCAAGTAAGATTTCCCTTATCCTCTTTCCTATTTCAGTCCCGCCCGGCTCAAACGTGGCAACCACCTCAGTGAATCCCCCGGCGCGCAACTTCTCCGAAACCATGCTAACCTGCGTAGTCTTGCCCGCCCCTTCTATGCCTTCAATAGATATAAATATCGCCTGTTCCTCCTCAAATAAACCACTACAGAGACCCCGTAAGGAAACCCTTCAGGCCCTTCAGGAGGGAAAACACCTTCTCTGACTCCGCCGTGCTTAACGAACCCGTACCGCACGACGGGGTAAGTATCAGATTGGAAACAAGCCGATTGTCAAACCTTTGAAGCCTCTCGAAACGCTCCATGAATTTTCTCTTTATCCCTTGGGCGTCCTCAGTTCTTATCGCGTCTGTCGTAGGGATGATACCCCATGCCATCGTACCTCTATGATTTTTAACATAGTCGGCCATCGCCTCGCGGTAAATCTCTATGGCGTCAAAATACCCGTACGCGTCGAAGTTCACGATGTCCGGCCTGACGTCAAAGACCATAGGCCAGTCGCAGTTGCCGCAGCAGTGCAGGCCAGTTAGAGCGCCGGCCTGTCTCACCCCATCGATGGCCGCTTTTAACAGCCTCTTGATTTCGGACTCCGCAACCCCTAAATACGTGCTTGAGCCGACTGATGAAAGCACCGGTTCGTCGATAAATATTACCACGGTTGAGGCCAGTTCCTTTAGTTTCTCCACCTGCCACGCGGCCTTTGAGATCAACAGCATGAGGGCGATTTCTCTGAGTTCTTCGTCGTAATAAATGTCTCTGCCGTCACGGTCTTTCAATCCAAGGGTAAAGGTCATTGGGCCGGTTATGTGGCCTTTGATAAATGGCAATTTCTTGCCGGATTTCAGAAGCGGTGTTTGTTGCAATTGCATGCACATCTCATAAAACCCCGCGGCATAGGACGGAGATATGGCGGATACAGGCTTTTCAACTGCGTACGCCTCGTAAAATTGCCTTAGAGGCGCGTCGTCATCTTCTCTTTCTATCCATACGCGCTCTCTTGACTCATCGATTTTTATAAAAGGCATACCCTCTGAGTACTGCAATATCATGGATTCGGTAAATGACTTGCGAGGAAGCTGAGGCCAAAACGGTATGTCAAAGTTCTCAATGATCGCCCCGCACGCCCCCCGTGCATCCTCATGAGGGAGACTCCCAATGCCGGTCGTTGTAAAATTCGGGAACAACATAGTGTGTAGATAATAACCTATCCGCGATAGTTGTTACAAGTGTCCCACAGGGCAAACCACGGTAAATTTGTTCTCCATCAGGCAAGTGCCGTAGAAGCAGAGTTTTTTGACATACGTAAGTAGTCGAAGACCAAGCGAATGTTAAGCATAAGCTCTCTCATTTTCTGTGCTACGCTGCGGAC
>JADFXO010000138.1 GCA_015233485.1 Nitrospirota bacterium | reverse complement strand
CTGGGCAGTTGATTCTCCTCCAAATAGGTCTGAGGTAGCCGTACACCCTTGGCGACCCTTTCTATAGACATGCCGGTAACCCTCCTTTTTTGTCTCAGTATTAGGTTGCTTTTTCAATTGTTGTACTATGCGATGCCAGGTTCTTTTCTATGAAGTTATCTATGGCAGCAGTCTTAATCTATTACATCAAAAGTTATAGAATGGCTTGAAGTCTATCTTAAGGACGTATTGCACTAACCTTACCCAATATCCTCCGTTGTTAATCGATTGTCAATTATCCTGCTTTGAATAGTATGAAAAGTCGTTTATTATCGCAACTTATCCAGATTGCTTAAAATGTAGGCATAGCTCACGGAGATTCGACTATAGCTGGTGCTGGAGCTGGTGGTACGGTGTGGTCTTAATGATTAAGTATTTACAAGGGGCAATCGAACTGTAAGCTTGACTTAGGCGTTTCGGTAATAAGGTGCTGGCCGGGGATACTTGAGACTAACAGCGGCCAGTCCCATATATGCTCTTTGGAAGGCTTTTACACATCTTCTATTCCGGATAGACGAGGCAATACGTAAAAACCGCTTTTAATAGAAAACCGGCTATAGCATAAAAAATTACTCATTATTATATAGTAGTGATAGTCTCTTCCCCATTGACAACTTACCGGCTGTCGATACTCAAAATGGGAAACGGCTGTGTAAACGTGGATTTACCTTCTAACTACTAAAATCTTAACAATGTGCTATAGGACGGATGAGTCAGAGGTACTCTTATGGTAACCCTTTATTAGGTATATGTTAAAGGTTTCAGGTTTCTTCACAGTCGGTTAGCCTGGATAGCTCAAAGATACCCATTGGAACTTGATTACCCTTAATGATAGAACAGTTCAGAACAAATTATCAAGAGGAAAATTGTGTAGATGATGAACGCAATTCATCATACCCGCAGAAGATGATGATAGCTTCAAAGTCATCTCTGTATAAATGGACATATGAAAACCGGACTGTAGGTCAAAATCGCAGGTTATTCTCCAAAACTGATACTATTACTCTGCATAGCCCTTCTAAATGCATCATTCTGTTCGATTTATAAACGCGTTCGACATAATAATATTTCTTGACAAGTTGAACTGTTTCTGATATTATAGAGATATGTATATAAAATTATATAGGAGTTCACGGCAATGAAACCTGAATCAAACAACACATTAGAAGACATAGCGGTAAAGAAGGTAATTGATCTCTTAACAGAGATACCTTCATTTGAAGTGGTGTCCGTTGAAAGAAACGTGTATATTGTCAAACATCAGGACGTGGATATCCTGATAAAATTTACTATTCAAGGTGAAAATAAAGTGCGGACTATGATTGTTGAGGTGAAAAACAGCGCGCAACCCCGAGTCGTACACCGTGTAATAGACCAGTTGGCGCGATATAGAATCTCCTGCCCTGATTGGCATATTGTGATTATCTCACCATATGTATCAGAAGAGGCTGGGGCTATTTGCCTGGCTGAGGACGTCAATTATCTGGATTTTGCCGGAAATTGCCATCTCTCTATCGGTCCGGTGTTCATCGATAGAACTGGAAAACCAAATATATATAAAACAGAAAGAGAGAGCACAACAATTTTTTCACCCAAGGCCTCACGCGTAGTCCGTATGATATTAAATGATCCAAAGGAGGATAAGATCCGCAACCGTGCTACCAAATCGGGAGCAAGTATAGGACGGGTTTCCGATGTTACCACGATGTTAAAAAAAAGAGGTGTGATAAAGGAAGACGGAAGCTTTTCATTTTTAGGATTAACAGAGTTACTGCAAGAGTGGGGTGAAATCTACTCGTACCGAATAAATGAAGTGACGAGTTATAAATCATCGAAAAACATTCGTGAAATAGAGGCTGATATCGCGACTGTCTGCGATGAAAAAGGTATTGAGTACGCTATGACAGGTTTCGCCGGGGCTTCTCGACTTCTTCCCGATATTCAATATAACAGTGTAATGGCCTATGTCTACAATCCCATAGAAGTGGCGCCACTATTGAATCTGAGTGAGGTTACGGGAAGTGAAGGTAATCTGATCCTCTTGAAACCCTATGACGAGGGTGTATATTACGCCAACCAGATGATTGACGGTATCAGGATAGTTTCACCCGTTCAAATCTATCTCGACTTGCTGGGGGGACATCATCGAGACAGAAGCGAAGAGGTCGCTGAGGCGATACTGGCTATAATAAAATCTAAATGGCAAACAGGAAATGTTTGATATCAATAGGCAACCGGGATATCCGGAATATATAAAATATATTTATAGGGGTTCATTGATAATGCTATACAAAAAAGGAGGTAAAACTAAATAGTTGTGCCGCCACGGGTCTTGCGGACCTCAATGGCGGCGAGGTGTATAACTGAAACATCAGACACTTCATTATATACCCTCCCAAATATTTGCTGCAAGCAGTTGGTTAAAAAGTCAAAAAAGTGATTTCACTAAAAGGCAAGAGTAATGCGCGCGCGGTACAGGCGCGTCAAAATCTTGTAAGCCCTTAAAGGTAAAGAATATTTTAAAGGAGAGTTAAATGAAAGATACATTTAATACAGACGAACAAGAGGTTTTACCGGTTGAGTTATTAGAAAATAGAATATTAGAAGGAGATTGTTTGTATTGGCTAAAGCGGTTCCCTCCGAACATTATCGATTTAGCCATAGCCTCGCCCCCATACGGTCTGCTACGCGACTACTTAAGTGAATATCAAAATAACGGTTTCAATTTTGAAGGGACGGCACCTGAGGTGTTTCGCGTTTTAAAGCCAGGTGGGGTATTGGTTTGGATTGTAAATGATTCGGTACTTGTTCCCGGTATGGGAAAAAGCGCTAGGCCGGAGCGCGAGATCCTCTATTTTGTTGAGGACGTTGGGTTTAATTACCATGACCGCATGATCTGTGAAAAAAATGGGAGTTCGTTTCCATCTATTAAACATAAACGCTTTGGTCAAGTATCAGAGCTGATGATAATTTTCACAAAAGGAAAAATTAAATGTTTCAATCCAATAAAAGATCATACGATTAAATATAGAGATAGCTATGGTAGATCTACAAAAAGACAAAGGGACAACACTTTGAAAGAATATAAATGGAAAATCTCAACGAATGAAATGGGCCTCCGCACTAATATCTGGCGTTACGAGACAGGAGGTCTGGGTAAGTCGTCAAAAGATTTAAGCGCACACGACCACCCGGCTATTTTCGCCGAAAAAATGGCTGCCGATCATATCAAGGCATGGAGCAATCGAGGCGATATCGTATTAGATTTTCTATCTGGAAGTGGAACAACGTGTTGTCAAGCAAAAAAATACGGCAGGCGCTACATAGGCATTGAAATTAGCACTAAATATGCCGCAGATTCAAGAAAACGTATCGACGGTACCGCTATCGTTGAGAATGATGATGACGAATAGTTTGGCGATATCCAATATCGGCGAGTATCTAAATATGAGGTATGAGTTTCAGGAGCATCAAGCAGGGCATAAGAAATATATTTAAAACGCACCAATGACAGAAACTATTTTAATGACTAAATAAGTATAAACGCTACATTTTGAGCGTATAACTTAACTGGAAAAGGATGATTGGAAGTGGCGAAAAGCAAAATTTCTAAGAGGGAACAAACAGAAATGGCCGGACAATACAGCCTATTCGATTACGTTGATGGTGTTATTGAAACATCAGTTGAACGCACAACAGATAAGATAACGAGGAAACGGAAAGCATCATCTAAGACAGTAAAGACCGATGCTACCAACGTTTCGGCAAAAGAATTGGAGCGTCAGTGGCTGGCTGGAACAACTTTTAAACCTGTGCGACTGTTGACGATAGAGAAGAAGTATCAGATTATTTACTGCGATCCATTGTGGGACCAACGTGTTATGGAATGGTGTGAAGACTATTTCACGGATATACAAGGCCTATGCGATCTGGACATACCCTCAGATAAGGATTGCATATTGTATCTCTGGTGCCCTCCAGATCATATTCATAATGCTATAAAAGTGATGAACGCCTGGGGTTTTGAATTTCAGACGTCAGCCGTATGGTCACATAAAACGACACTTACTGACTGTTACTATCAACAGCAACACGACTCAGTTCTTATAGGAAGTAAAGGCCATATAAAAATGCCATTAAAGCCAAAAGACCGTCCGCCTTCAGTTATAAAGACTAAAGAGGTAACCGGTAGTAGGAAACCTCGAACTGTAATAGAACATATAGAAAACATTTATCCAAAACATAACAAGCTTGTCGTGTTTCCAGGGATGATGTTACCTGAGGGGTGGGACTTATATGCATACTGCAGCACCACCAATAAATATAAGTTATACACATATGAACCACAGTAACAGGTTTGAATCAAATAAATTAGAAGGTGACTGTTTTAATTGCTTTAAATAGTTTCCGTCTGAATTTATTAGTGATTTAAAAGGAGTAGACGCTACATTTTGAGCGTGATTAATTTACTTGAGAGGAATATTTTAAGTGGCAAACAGTAAAATTTCAAAGAGACAAACAAAACAAGCCTCCGTCCAACGTAGCCTGTTCGATTATTGTGATGACGGCGAACCATCAGTTGACGAAGTCAGTCCAGTACCGAGTAAAGTTGAGGAAGTATCAGAGGCAAAAGCGATTAAGAAAAGACGGAAAATAGAGAATCGTCGTCCAGTAGATGGTATAACTATATCGGTAGGAACTGTTTCCCAGTGTGACACCCCAGTTCCGGCTGGTATTCATTTACCACAGTATGCCTGGGATGAAAACGAGGGTCGCGTATTTAAAAATGCATTAAGAGGTGGAATTACCGATAAAATACCACTTTGTAATTTTAACTCTAAAATCGTTGAGAAAATTTGTATAGACGATGGAACTGAGACAAAGAATTATTACGTAATTGAAACAATCAAGAATAATGTGTCCTACACGATTACGATACCAGAATACCTGTTCCAATCGATGAAGTGGATAAGTCAGTTGGGGCCAGATGCAGTCGTTGAACCATGTATAAATGTGGCATACATTAGACACTATATTCAGCTTAACTCAAGAAATATAAGGGAAGTTAAGGTGTTTTCCCATACTGGTTGGCGTGTGATTAACGGTAAATCGACTTTTTTGACTGCCGGTGGTGGTGTTGGTTCGGAAAACACAATACGCGTGAACTTGCCCCGTGAGATTAGCCGGTATAATCTCCCCACTAAAGCGGAAAATGAAATCGACGCTATAAACGCCAGCCTATCCTTCCTGACTATAGGTAATCCTGCCATTACATACCCGCTATGGGCTTACCTGATGTTATCAGCCATGACAAGCCTTCTAATACCACCGCCGAACTTCTCAATGATGTTGCTTGGGGCAACGGGTAGCTACAAGACAACGGTTGCCACACTTCTACTATCGCATTCAGGGAATTTTGTAAACGTCGAAATGTTACAAAATTTCGAGGACACGGCCAATATATTGGAGTACTGGGCTTATTTATTAAAGGATGTTATTATGCTCGTGGATGACCTGCACCCATCTATTACACAAGGCAAAAGTGATGAAATGGAACTGACAGCCCATCGCCTGATTAGGAGTTTCAGCAATAGGACGGCAAGGGGTCGGCTAACTGACAAGAGGCGGCGTGAACCACGAGGATTATTACTAATTACCTCTGAGTTAGACCCCAAAATACAAAGTACCCAAGCAAGACTAATGGTAATCGACATATCAAAAGACGATATAGATACAGATAAACTCAAAGTTTTGCAGGCAAACGCTCATCTATTACCTCATGCGACATCAAGTTATATTCTCTGGTTGTCAGAACACATGAAAGAAATCCAGGATACCTTTAGGACGCAATTTGGAATAATTAGAGACCAATACCATGAAAAGGGGCAACACTTAAAGACCGCTGAACAACTGTCCTTTTTGCAATTTGCTTTGACTATAGCTTTAACGTGGATTGTAGAAAGGGGCTTACTATCAGATAGCGAGGCGGTAAGAATAAAAGACGAGGCGTTCGGCATTTTCAAAGAGTTGGCCCAGAAGCAGGCCTGCCGTATACAAAGGGAAGACCCAGTTAAACTATTTGCAGGACTTTTAGAGATGTTGATTACTCAGGAAAAAGTCAGGTTGAATCATAAATCGCTTACCGACGATTATATTGGTGGCGGCGAGATTATTGGCTGGTTTGATGATGTTTATTTCTATTTGCTGCCGGAGGTCATGTGGGCGACGGTACAGAAATATCATCTTGGGCAATTCCCGGCAACTAAAAATATGTTTTACTCCATGCTGTCAAGTAAGGGAATCATTGCAACCAGAGACGGCAATACTTTTGTTGAGCGGATTGGCGGCAAGACGATTAGAGTAATAAAAATCATCAGAGCCTTTTTTAACAACATATAATGACTAATATAAATCTATATATAGGTAAAAATGACGTAGCAAACGTAACAACAGTAGCTTGTTACGTTTGCTACGGTTGTTACATGAATTTAAGACACACTTATAAAAAAAGGAGATTAACGATGGGTATGAGAATGTTTCTTTTTAACCTGGAGAAAAATTATGGTAGGTGCGATGATGACCACAAAACAGTTGAGGTGTTGTCTGAGAATGTCGAAGAGGGCATCCTTGCAGAAGGTAACGTCGAATCAGACCACACGGAGCTAGTTGACGATTGTAACTTATATGCTAATGGAGACAAGCAAACGGGGAACGACGATACAAATTTATCCGAAGCCCACTCCTCTGATGCAATTTCAGAGTTTCAAAATGTCACGCGCAGGCGCACTTATATGACCAGTGCCGCAAACGTTGCATATGATTTTACGATAGAATTTAAGAAGCGGCAAAAGCGGTTAGAGCAATTAATAGACGCAGAGTATTCCGACTACTTAAAGGTTGTTTCCGCCATAGTAAAATCGAAAGACGGACTGTCCTATCTGACCACCCAAGAGATATCACGCGGTATTAACAGATTGGCTGCGAAACATTTAAATTCTTTTAAAGAGTTGCACAGGCTGAAGAGAGAGCTGGATAAAAATGGTGAAAAGCAGTTGATTGAGGTTATTGATATATTAGAGGGATTTAATTTTAAAAGTATCAATTAAATATTTTAAATTAGGAACAATTCAGGAGGAAAATTAGTATGGCAGTACAGGGAGTAGCAGTAGAAGACATAGTTTATAGAGATGATTTATATCCGAGGATTGAGGTTGATCATAGCTTAATTGAAATATACCAGCAGGATATTGAACGATTGCCAGCAATCATGATTAATCAGAACAACATCCTTATTGATGGTCGCCATAGATGGTTGGCCCATAAGAGAGCTGGCGCTAACACAATTCCGGCTGACATTATTGAAACCGAAAGCGAAGCCCATCTTGAGATATTGGCGTATAAATATAATTCGGCACACGGCAAACAGTTGAGCACTGAAGAGAAACGTATATTTGCCGTTAAAAGGTGCGACATAATCTCAACCGCTAAAATTGCAAGCATACTCTCAGTGTCAGAACGGACTGTTCGTTATTGGACTCAGGCAAAGCGTAAGGATCTTGAAGAGCATAGAAACAAGCTTATCATCTCCGAATATCTACGAGCCTGGAATACGCAAGAGGCCATCGCTGAAAAGTTTGAACTTACTCAAAAAACAGTATCGAACATAATCGATAATTTTAGAAAAAATGGCAATCTTGCCGAAAGTACTAAAAATTTCAATCCATACCTGTATTCGATATGGTCTTTGAAAAACGGAGACGATAAGTCACACTTTGGCGCATTCCCGGCTGCCTATATGGAAAATCTGATTTATTACCACACAGAGCCCCTGGAAATTGTCTACGATCCTTTCGCTGGAAGTGGCACCACGGTGAAAGTATGTAAAGCTTGGCACCGCCGTTATTACTGTTCAGATCGTGTTGTAAAGCAGGGGCTTGAGGATGACATTAAACAATGGGATATCGCAGATGGCTTGCCGGAGGATTTACCGTTACCCGACTTTGTGTTTCTAGACCCACCTTACTGGATACAAGCCGGAAATAAGTACTCCAAAGACAAGGAATGCTTGGGAAACATGAGCCTTGAAGATTTTTATTCCACGTTTGAGCTCTTCCTAAAGGAGCTTATCGGAAGAAAGGCAAAAAGGATATCAATCGTGATTGCCCCAACACAGTATCGGAACAATATGGTTTATGAGGATCATATCTTTAGGTTCGCAAAGTTACTTGACGGCAAATACAAAATAGAAATGCGCAGGATTCTTCCATACTCAACCCAACAATGCACCCCTCAAATGGTGATAAGGGCTAAAGAAAAAAGAGTTGACTTAGTAATACACCGAGACTTAGTTGTTTGGCGGCGTGTTTGATGTCTTATTTGGTGAAGATACCGGTAAACGGCGAATGGGTATAACAAGTGATGGAATCCACACTCTTGGTTCTCTCGATTGTAAAAGTCTTTACTTTAATCTATCATTTTACACACACTCTGAAAAGACTTTTACAGCAACTACCTTACGTTACCTAACCTTAAAGGCCGTATCTCCGTATTTCTCAAGCATCAACCGGTATCCTTCCCTTTCAGCAACTTCCCTCGTTAGACCGGCATCATACTCCAAAATGCAGATTCTCTCCAGATAATCATCTAATACCCGATTACTAAATAAATCCGTCGCCTTGCCTACCCAATCAATGTCCGCTGAATTAGTCATCATTTCCCTTCCTTATATTCGTATTGGTGGTATCTCGGCCCTGTCTTTAGAGGATAGGTTTCGTTTTCACTATCAAAACAGCGAGGAGCCTACCAGCTTACCAGTTCAACCACCTGATATAAATACTTATGAGAAAAGGAAAACTTATATCTTTGAAGGATTATAGTGTATGAATATAGATTTCGGGAGTACAAGGAGTGCGATGCAAAAAAGTATTTTGTAGTAGTGAATCCATTCCTTTCTTGGTTGGATATTAAACTTTTTTCAACATTTTAGGACATCTTGACATATGTAATCCTCAAGACGCCATCAAAGAGTCCTTATTTCTCACTTTTTGTGGCTGTTTATGAGGTTTTTAAAATTATTTTCATAAATATTTTAAAAATTCTAAGCTTAAATAGTATTTATATAGATATATGAAAAGTAAATATCCTAAATAAGGAAAGGAGATAAGCATGATTAACAGCAATAAAAACGAAACAAAGTTAACGAGGAAATTACTTTTGGAGTTTCCTGTTGAAATTCACACAAAAATTAAGATGGCGGCAGTGTCAAAAATGCTGACTCTAAACGATTTCATTCTATCATTGGTGACACAATCGTTGAACCAGGAGAAGGAGCAACAATAACTAAAATGGTAAAAACAGCGCAGAAAAATGTTAGCGGCATATACGAGGAATAACATATTCCGGGAGGTGATTACATTCAATATGTCTTGATAAAGCGATAGTATAGGCAAGCGGGTAAGATGGACTATCCTATCACATGTATGGTGGCTGAGGAAATCCTGCTCATT
>JADFXO010000137.1 GCA_015233485.1 Nitrospirota bacterium | reverse complement strand
CTCGTCTGCTGACCATCTTCTCTGTCCCATTTGCTCTTGCTCCTTACTTTAAGGTGTTGATCTCCGCCATGCAGAGAGTTTAACCTCTACTCCTTTGGGATGTCCACTCCTTTATGGTAGCAGTATAAATCTGTCGATTTCTACCCAAATCCGGTATTAACAAAATCTGGTGAAGAGAGAATCATCTTATGGAATAACGATGTTATCAAAGACAATGATGGAAATATAATCAATACGATAAGTTCAGGTGAAGATATAACGGACATGCTTACACAGCAGAAGGCATTACGAGAATCTGAAGAAAGGTTTAAGGCACTGTTCGAACAGGCGATGGATCCTATGTTCCTGGTGGACGCTGAAGATGCCAGGATAGTGATGTTTAACCATATGGCCTCTAAAGTTTATGGTTATTCGCATGGAGAATTCGAACAAATTAAATTAATTGATCTTGAGATAATTGAATCAGAAGATGAGATAATGGCTCATATAAAAAAGATAGAAAAGTATGGATATGATTCTTTTGAGACTATGCACAAAACTAAAAATGGCAGAATATTACAGGTTCACGCCAATATCAATAAGATCATAATAGACAACAAGAGTTATACTCTGGGTGTTTTTAAGGATATAACCCGCACTAAACAAATCGAATCTGAGCTGATTAAGCGAACCGGGCAGTTAGAGGAAATGAACAGGACACTACAAGCAAGGGTGCAGGAACAGGTTGACCAAAAGCTGGCAGAGGAACGTATCCTGATGCAACAGTCTAAGATGACGGCTGATGAGATAGTGGTGCGTGCGGCGGATATTTTAGAGGAACACGGGTACATTGAAGAAAGTATTGAACAAATACTGCGAATTAAGAAATGGAAGAGGTTTGAGGAGTTAATCCGTAAGCATGCGCAAAATCTTATTGATGAGGGCAGGCATACCACTGTCGATAAATGGTTTTCCGGTATACCATACGAAATAATGTGGGATTATCCATGGCTGTTGTTATGGCAGGGCGTAAACAAGATGTATCTGAATCCCGGAGATGCCCGCATGATATTGGAAGGCGTATATCCTATATTTAAAAAATTACCTTGCTCTAAGGGGCAGCTCATGGCCGTTTGCGGCATAATAAAAACCATAGCCGTTCAATGGAAGGATTTTCACCCCCTTGATTACTGGATTGCGGAATTTGAGGAATCACTATTTGAGGTGTATAAACATAGCAAATCCGATAGAGAAAGGGAAAATGTGGTGTCGGGCATTGTGGCGGCACTCATATTTCGCCAGCCAGGGCATCCAGGGATAGATTATTGGTTAGGTGAGGCTGAAAGAATTGTACTATATTCTAAACACATAGAAACCCGTATCTTTGCCGGTCACAGCATCCTGACGTACTATCTATGGACGGGTGCCGTATTTAAGGCAGGCATTATTGTGGACATCTTATCGGCACCAATCAGAGAGATAAAGGTGTACCCTATGCTGAGGCTGATGTATCTGAGGGCAGAGGCCTTGTATTACTACTATAAGCTCTCTACTGAAGAAGTGAAGAAAACTGTTGGTGAAGGACTGGCCCTTGCGGAGCAAACGGGGATACACCAGATGGATACGGCATTGATGGGGTTATCTGTTCTTATTTCACTCGCTGAAGGGGATAATGAGACGGCTGGTGAAAACCTGATGAAAATAAAGTCCTTCTCGGAAAAAAAGCAGAGTTATTCATCATTTTATTATCAGTTGGCGTCCTTATTCGAGCTTGCCAAAGCTGACATTCCCTCTGCGATTGAATATGGAAAGAGAAACGTGGCAATGGTAGAACAATCAGGCTGCCATTTTATGTTGGGAATTAATAAGTATTTCCTTGCCTATGTATTGGCAGAGGCAGGCCTCTACGATGAGTCCATTGAGCAGTTAAGGGCAATTGAGGGTATTGAGGCCGCCACTAAAAGCGGGCTGTTTGTCTATCCCGTTTCAGCAACTAAGGCGCTTATCGCCCTGAGGACTAATGACAGCAGGCAGTTTGAGGCAATGTTTGATAAATGCGTCCAGTTTACTAAGGTATCTGGTATGAGGACATTTTTGCCCTTACAGAAATCAGTGGCTTTTATCTGTAAGGCCGCCCTTGAGAGGGAAATCCATACCGCCTATGCAAAGGAATTGATAGCTCTCCACAATATCACATCAGACGGCCATACGATAGAACACTGGCCCTGGTCTCTGAAAATATATACGCTTGGGCGGTTTGAGATATTTAGAGAGGGCAGCATTCTAAGGTTTTCAGGTAAGCCGCAGAAAACTCCATTGCTGATGCTGAAGGTCATGATTGCGCTTGGCGGAAGGCAGATAGACGCTGAGATGCTGGCCGACCATTTATGGCCCGATTCGGACGGGGATTCCGCCCAAAATCTGTTCAGCACCAATATGCACAGATTGCGTAAACTGGTGGGTGGAAAATACATTATCACGCACATGGACGGGCAATTATGCCTCAATCCCGAATTTTGCTGGTTAGATACATGGGCATTTGACGATATTACGGGGACAATCGACTATATTCATCGTGAAGGCGGCGCTCATGGCAATGAGGAAACAATGACGAGCCTCGCTGAAAAGATGTGTTGTCTTTATAGGGGAGATTTCATACCCGGACAACAGAGTGAACCATTGTCAGCCCATATGAGGGGAATATTGATGCGCAAATTTATTGATACCTGCTTAAAAGTTGGAGACTGGTTTATAAATCGGGACAGATGGGAAAATGCCATAGTGTGTTACAAGAACGCCTTATCGCTATATAATTCAGAAGAGCCATTATATCAAGGCCTTATGAACTGCTATCAGAAATCAGGACACGTTGCCGATGTTATCTCCACTTACGATATGTGTAGAGACATGCTTATGTCCAATCTTAGTGTTGAGCCATCCCCTGCGATTCAGGCAATCTATGCCTCGGCAATCAAAAATCATAAATAGGGGGCAGCCGGATATTTTTTAGTGAGTTTACCCTCAGTCCGTTACTCCGGCTTGTCCGGAATCTTCTTTCGCTTGAGAATGTGTAGAGATAGATTCCGGACAAGCCGGAATGACGACAAGACAAGCCGGGTGGAGATAATTTTTTTTGTCGTAGAGACAATTTTTTGTCGCGGAGTGAGAATAATTATAAATAATGTTATTATACTTGTATGAAGTTTGGGACAGGTTGTTTTTTCAGTTTTTATACTGATAAGGAAGGGGTGAGCGCGTGAGAGTTCTTGACTGTACGGTAGTTGTGTGGAAGGAACAGGATGGATATGTTTCTAAATGTCCTGAGTTGGGTGTTGCAAGCTGCGGGGACACTATTTCAGAGGCCGTGAGAAATCCGCGTGAGGCGGCAGAGCTTTATCTTGGTAACGCTGAAACACTTGGTTTGACAGAGGACACTTCCAATGAAGACTTGTTTTATCCATCAGAACAAATTTATCGTGAGACCTGACCAACACTGTCAGGTCTGAGGGCGTTCCAAGTGGATTGACAGAAAATTATTTTTGTGGTAGCTTAAAGGTATGAGCGTGATAACAATACCAAGGGTGTTAAGAGAAAAACTGGGGGAAGATGCAACTGAAGCTCTTGTCGAGGTCTTTAATAAGGTTGAACCTGACTCCTCAAAAATTAAAGCTGAACTCTCCAAAGAGCTGGTTACAAAAGCCGATTTATTTGAAGAATCAGGCAAACTACGGATTGAAATAGAGAAACTACGAGTTGAGATTGCCAACGTCAAGGCTGATATAATCAAGTGGATGTTTCTATTTTGCATAGGCCAAACGGCTGTCATGGTTGCACTGTCTAAATTCTTTGCTAAGTGATTCTCTATGAATAAAATCTTCTCACAAGAAGAGATTGAAAGGTTATTTAGCGGTATAAGCTGCCCACTCTCAAACTCTCGTATAGCGAATTCAGATGAACGATAATAACGACATCCTCAGAGTTGACGGGCTGAAAAAGACGTTTTTAAAAGATAAAGCCGCCGTCGATGGTGTGAGTTTTGCCTTTTCGCGGGGCGAGTTCGTCGGCCTCTTAGGCCCGAACGGCGCCGGTAAGACCACTACGATTAAGATGCTCACCGGACTAATAAGACCCTCCTCCGGTGCGATTTACTACTTCGGCAGTGATTTCCAGAAGGAATCTCAAAAGACTAAGGCCCTCATCGGCGTTGTGCCTCAGCAGAATAATCTCGACAGGGACCTGACCGCATACGAAAACCTCTACCTTCACGCCATCCTCTATGGCATTCCAAAGGCTGCCAGAAAGGCAAGGATTGACGAATTGCTTGATTTCTCCGGCCTCACCGACTACCGTAACCGCCAGGTCAAGTCATTCTCCGGGGGTACGATGCGAAGGCTTGTTATTTTGCGCGCCCTGTTGCATGAGCCTAAAATACTCTTTCTCGATGAGCCTACAGTCGGCCTCGACCCTCAGATAAGGCGCGTTATATGGGATTTCATCGTGAAGATAAATCGCATGAAAAATACCACGATTCTTTTAACCACACATTATATCGAAGAGGCCGAAAGGCTCTGCAAGAGGGTGCTGATTATCAACGACGGCTTGATTATCGTTGACGGAGACCCGGAGACACTCAAAGACGGCATCGGGCGATTCGTCCTTGAGGTGCATAAAGATGATGGGATTGAAGAGGAATTCTTCGACAATCGCTCTGATGCCCTCGCGGCGCTTGAGAAATCTACATACCCATGTAAAGTACGCGGCGTTACGCTTGAGGATGTGTTTTTGAGGCTTACGGGCAGGAGAATCAATGTTTAACGGGCTTCATGCGGTGCTATACAGGGAGCTGTCGATTTATCGAACCCGGGCGCTTAAACAGATGCTTTCTTCGTCGCTGTCGCCGCTGCTGTTTTTAATCGCCTTCGGTTGGGGCTTTGGCAGGGACGTTACGGTTGGCGGCCTTTCATATATATCATTTTTGATCCCCGGCCTTATTACGATGAACAGCCTTAATCAGAGCTTTGCTATATCGGCGGAGATAAACATATCAAGGTTTTACTTTCATACCTTCGATGAGTATCTCATAGCGCCGGTCTCATACGCGAGTATAGCGATTGGCGAGGCAATGTTCGGGGTCTTTCGCGGGCTTTTGGCGGCAATTATTATATTTGTCTATGCCTTCATTTTTCACGTTACGCTTTCGTTTAATCCCATATTTTTTGTGGCAATCCTTCTTCATACGTTTATTTTTTCATTCCTTGCCGTGACGACTTCCATGGTCGTGAAAGACCACTCGGGGCAGGCCCTCGTCAATAACTTCGCGATTACGCCGATGATTTTTCTCTGCGGCACGTTTTATCCCATCGACAAGCTCCCCTATGCGTTTAAGCTGCTTGTGTATGTATTTCCGCTTACGTACTCGACAAAGGTCATACGGGCATCGCTGACGGGGGGCGAGGTGAGTTTTATATATGTCGGTCTTATGGTGTTTTATTGTATAATGTTCTTTCTGACGTCGCTGTGGGCGTTGAGAAGCGTAGAGGCATAAACGATGAGACTATGAGTGTTTATGATAAATTTTTGTGATGAATAATAATATCGTCCATTCTATAGGGCTTGGTCCGGGTGACCCTGAGCTTGTAACGATTAAGGCAAGGCGCATCCTTGAGGCCTCAGACGACGTCATAGTCCCGCAGTCTGACGCCCTCGGCAGGAGCGTTGCCAAAGACATTATCGTCCACTATGTGGAGCCGTCTAAACTCACCATGTACTACTTCCCTATGAACAATAACAGGGAGCAATTGAGGCAGAGATACACAGAATTGGCAGAAAAAATAAAGGCGCTCGTTACCCAGGGCAGAAAGGTATCCTACGTCTCCATGGGAGACCCCACGATTTACAGCACATCGAACTACCTGACCGAAACGCTGCTTGCCCTTGGGATTAATGTCGTGCATGTGCCGGGAATCAGCTCCATTAACGCCGCCTCGTCGCTTCTTGGCATACCCCTAACCAGCAAGGGCGGCGATTTCGGGGTCTATGAACTCCCCGAGGACATCGAAAGGACGGCCGAATTGATCCAAAGACATCAGACCACCGTCTTTATGAAGGTAAATAAAAAACTCCCCGTACTTATTGAGGCCATAAAATCAGCATCGCCCGATGCCGCATATCTCGTAAACAGGGTTACACTTGATGGGCAGATGAGTTTTAACCTATTGACCGAGACGCTGCCAGAAGAGCCCCTGTATCTTTCCATAGCGATAGTGAAGAGAAAGAAACTCAAAGGCCCTAAATGAACCCTGCACTCAGAAAGGGATTTACAACTGGAACGGCCGCGGCGGCCGCGGCAAAGGCCGCATCTATTCTGGCGCTCACCGGACGGCTTCCAGAGGAGGTAAGCGTAACGCTGCCCGGAGGGCTGAGGACGCTTGCGATAAAAATACGCGCGGCAAGCCACCAGGACGGCAAAGGCAGGAGCGCTGCCTCTGTAATCAAAGACGGCGGTGATGACCCTGACGCGACGTCGGGCCTTGAGATAACCGCGGCCGCCAGTCTGATAAATAGCCAGATAGATAAGATGATAAACAATGACGGCGCGGAGGTTATCATAAAAGGCGGCGACGGTGTTGGTGTAGTCACAAAGGCCGGGCTTCAAATCCCCGTCGGCGCACACGCCATCAATCCCGTCCCCCTCCTGATGATACGAACCGCCGTCAGAGAGGCCATACCGGAAGGAATAGTAGAAATTGAGATAATCGTGCCTGATGGCCAAAGGGCTGCCGCCAAGACGTTTAACAGCAGGCTGGGCATCCTTGGCGGTATCTCAATAATCGGCACTACGGGGATAGTGGAGCCTATGAGTGTGGAGGCCATTAAGGCAACTATCAGATGCGAACTTGACGTGGCGTATGAGGAGAACTCGTTGCGGGTATATCTGTCGCCTGGAAAGATTGGTGAGGATTCGCTGAAGTCAATTTTTCACGGGGTTCATGTCGTGCAGATGAGCAATTTTATAGGCAACTCCCTTCAGTACGCGAGGGACAAGGGTTTTAGAGAGGCCCTAATTGGCGGGCATCCCGGTAAACTTGCAAAGCTCCTGATGGGTTATTTCGACACACACTCGGGGAAATCTCCGCAGGCCGCGGGTTTTGTAGCAAGATATTTCGGCCTCGAAGGGGAATATAACACCGTTGAGCAGCTTATCGAACATGTGCAAAATACAGAGAAATTTAACCCTCTGGCCTACGATATAGCCGCAAAAATAAGGACGCGTTATGGATTTTCATCGGTGGACGTATTGTTGTTTAATATGAAAAAACAGCCCATAGGGGTGGCAACGTGTATAAAATAACGGTGATAAGCGCGGGGCCGGGCGGTGCCGAATATATGACATACGCTGCCGTTAAGAGGGCAAGGGCATGCGACATATTAATTGGAACGCGTGGGCAGCTTGCCGCCCTTGAGATTGCCCCATCTGAAAACGCCATCGAGGAAAACAGGATTGAGGAGATTATTAATCTGATAGAACGCTATGAGGGCAGAGACATCGGCGTCTTAGTAACCGGCGACGCCGGCATTTTCAGCTTATCGCAAACAATATGCGACCGGTTTGGCAAGGCCTCAGTGCTTGAGGTAATCCCAGGTGTGTCGTCCATACAGGCCTCATTTGCTAAAATTAAGGAATCATGGCTGGACGTGAGGGTGTTTTCATTTCACGGGAGGCAGATAGAGGGTGCAGAGGAAGTCCTGCAATGCCCCAAGGCCGTCATACTCTGCGATAAGCAAAACAAAGCGTGCACAATTTTAGAGGCCCTTGTGCCGTTAGGTCTTTTCAGCACTAAGCGGGACATCTATGTCTGCCAAAATCTAACAAGAGACGGCGAAAAAATAATAGAAATAAAACACCCTGACGCGATTGAGACAATAATGCCGGCAGGCAAGGAACTTATTGTTATTAAGATTATCTGAATGTTCCAGATGACAAAGCAACCCTTCAATCCTAAACTGTGAGGTAAAGGAGATAAGCCGATAGCATCAATCGGCATCTTACCTCACACTGTCTGACACGCCACTAAGTCAATGCCGTTAGTGAAAACATTCCTTATTCAGTGCCTCCCCCAAAAGACATGTGAAGGTGGCATGGTATTTGCTCACTAATGGTTTTATGTCAATATGCCGATTATATAACAGTGGGGATATGCTAATGAAACTCAACGATGTTGGACAAAAGACCTTGGCAAGTATTACTAGATTGTGTCAACTTATTGACGAATCAATGACGTTTTTAGACAGTTGGATATTCTTAACACCTCAGGCAATGAACGGCTTGCCCATGTCAAAAAAACAAAGGAGAAGAGATATGAAAAGGTGTGATTCATGCAACGCAAACCTCGTTTTGAAGGTTCAGTACGAAAGTGGAAACATGTTTACCTGTCCGAGCTGCGAATCAATATTTTTCTTCCCGGTTTACGAAGACCGCTACACCAGACAGTTCGCAGACGCGTTTGCAGAGGTTAAATAAGATCGTCTCTCAGATAACGCCTATAGCCTACCCGTAAGCTATAGGCCTCAGGCCCCGGAGTGGGGCTTCAATTACAACGCGTCCACAGGTTTACTTGCTAAACAGCAGTACAAAACTCTTGAATATGTTGCCCTTGCAGCAACGCCGGCAACCAGTCGTATAGGTTGACACCATGAAGAAGGAACTGGTGGCGGCTTTAACAACGCAGGACGGCAGTGGCAGCCGGAGGGAATATAAGCATGAATTGGCGGGGTAAGCCTCTTACAAGCCACAAGGTTACCTACATGTTCGTCGTATTGAGTGGATGAACAAACACACGGTCATTTTGGCCGAGGGCTTTGGCGGTCTCTACGATCTGAACATGATGTGTGAAGAGAATCACTTGATTTTTCTCAGCAAGGGTAGCTAGTGCCTTAAGTGTAGCTTTTGCACGCGCATCGTCGAAGTTGACTAGAATATCGTCTGCTATGAACGGCATCGGTTCATGCTTTTGCAGCCGCCACTCCAGGGTTGCCAATCGGAGCGCAAGATAAAGCTGATCCCTTGTGCCGGAGCTCATATCTTTGACAGTCTTGGGACGTTCATCCTGACAGACACCGATAAGGATTGGCCGTCTGTCATCGTCAATATCCGCCCTCAGGCTGGAAAATGCCCCAACGGTCAATTCAGAGAAGTAGCGAGAGGCAATTTTGAGGATAGGATCCTGATTTTCATGGCGGTAACGGTCAACTTCCCTTTTCAGTACCTGTGCTGCAATTCTCAGACGCACATAATACTCAGCAAGACGTCTCACCTTTGCAAGTGCCTGCTGGGCCTCTTCCTCCTTTTGAGCGGCCTTGCTGCTACCATCCATTCGCTGCAGTTCGTTACGCGCTGCGCCCTTTTTCTCGGAAAGGTCCCGGATCTGCGGTTCCAATTCATCCTTCAGCCTTCTCTCAAGAGCCTCAATTTTAGCAGGGAGACTGTTAGGATCTATTTCAATGCCCTGTTTCTCCAGCTCTTCAATTGCAATACCTTCGGCAATGCCTGTCAGCGCCTGTTCTATCTGCAGCAACT
>JADFXO010000136.1 GCA_015233485.1 Nitrospirota bacterium | reverse complement strand
CCAACGCCGACAGCGAGGTAATCGTACATCTGATAGCCCATTCAAAGGCCCGCAGCGCGGAAGAGAAAATCATTGAAGCGGTCAACCAAATACACGGCGCGTTCAGTCTGCTTATACTAACAGAGAACGGCTAATCAGACTAGAAGTGCGAATAGAAGAAGGATTTAAGAGTCTGGACAAACGCATAGAAGATACCAACAAACGCATTGCCGATGGTGTTGCCAGTACCAACAAACGCATTGATGATGGTATTGCCAGTACCAACAAACGCATTGATGACGTCAACCAACAGATGGGATTAACGCATAACAGTATATTTGTGGTAATTGCTTTAATCGTTGGTTTATATGCTTTAATCTATAAGCACAAAAGTGAAGTTGTCAATGTCATCAGGAAAATCAAGAAAATCGAAGAACGGGAAGAGAAAGTCGAAAGAGCCCTGAAAGAACTCGCTCTCAAAGACCCAAACGCCGCCGAGGCCAATAAACGCGCCGGTCTTTTGTGATAATTTTCGCTGTAATAATTTTTTAATCAATAGCTTTTCAGACACAGGAAGGAGCGCCTCGCTGTCAGGGCAAGCCATAAAAAGCGATAGGGGTTATAGGAGACAGCGTATATGACTTTCGTAAGACAATATGCTGTGAAAAGTAGAATTTGGTAAATAAAGGAGTGTTCTCTGTGTCATTTGATTTGAACCGAAATGTGATATGGTATCCGTAGTAATTCCTGTTTATAACAACGGAGGGATTTTACTCAAGTGCCTGGGTGGCGTCTGCGACTTGAAGCATGAGAATTTTGAGGTTATCGTTGTCGACGATTGTTCTACAGAGAACATTATAACAAACGACCTTGCAGGCGCACATATGGTTAAACTACAAACACGCTCCGGTCCGGCTGCCGCCAGAAATATTGGGGCTCAAAGAGCCATCGGAGATATACTTCTTTTTATAGATTCGGACGTACTTATATCTGCAGACACTATCAAAAAAGTAAGCGATTTTTTTTCAAAAAATATAGACGTTTCAGCAATGTTTGGTTCCTATGATGACGAGCCCTCAGAGAAGAACTTCTTTTCTCAATATAGAAATCTTTTTCACCATTTTCATCACCAAACAGCAAACACAAGGGCAACAACGTTTTGGGCTGGATGCGGGGCTATTAAAAAGGATGTTTTTAGGGAAATCGGCGGATTTGACCAATTACGTTATAAGATTCCCGCTATTGAGGACATAGAACTCGGATACCGGCTTATTGATAAAGGACATACCATTGAATTAAAAAAAGACCTGTTAGTGAAACATATGAAGCATTGGGATTTCCTTTCTATCTTACGAACCGATATTTTTCAAAGGGCAGTTCCATGGTCAAGATTGATTTTAGAGACGCGCTCTATAGCGCGGGATTTAAATTTAAAGGTTCCACATAGAATCAGTTCGTTCCTTGTACTGTGCATCGTTGTTCTGGCGCCGCTTAGCTTTATGTTGAAAGACTGGAGATTTGTAAAAGAAGGTCTGGGCAGTTATCCCGGTGCATCGATATTACTTTCCATTATTACAATCGTTTTGTTAAACCTTCCGTTGTACACATTCTTTTGCAGAAAAAGGGGATTGTTATTTGCTTTAGCAACAGTACCTCTTCACTTTTTGTATTATTTCTACAGTGGCGCTGCCTTTGCTGTCTGCTGGATATTATACAAAACAGGTATATTAAAAGGTTCTGGCGGGTTAAACAGGTGACAATATGAGAGACTCAGCCGAAGTAGCAGTAATAGGGGGTGGCCCCGCCGGCATTACAGCAGCATATAAACTCTCAGAAAATGGCATCAACACCACAGTGCTGGAGAGAGACCCCGTGATTGGAGGTCTTTCTAAGACGGTATTCCATAATGGATGTTACATTGACCCCGGGGGCCACAGGTTTTTGACTGACAATCAGGATATAAGACAATTATGGGAAAGGCTGTTGGATGCCGAGATGGCCGAGTGCAAAAGGAATTCAAGTATTTTCTTCAATGGAAGGTTATTAGATTATCCGCTCAACGTACGTAACTCGGTAGCCGCTTTAGGAACAGGAGATATTCTTTCTGCTATTGCAAGCTACTTCTTTTCTCACGTATTTCCGATAAAGCCGGTGATAACCTTTGAGCATCTCATGTCTAATAGGTTTGGAAAGAAACTATATGAGACTTTTTTTAAGGAATATACGGAAAGGGTGATAGGGCTGCCTTGCAGTGAAATCAGTGCGGACTGGGCAACAGACCGCATACAGGATTTTTCGATGGGTAATGCGTTAAAACATGCGGTAGGTATCAAAAAAAGTGATAAGGATGGTATCAAAACGAGAACACAGGTTAAGGCTTTTCACTATCCCGCTTATGGTCCCGGCACTTTGTGGGACAAGATGGCAGTTCACATTAAAAAGAGAAAAAGCCTTATTATCAATAACGCCGAAGTTGTCAGGGTACACCTTAATGACGGGGAAGTTGATTTTTTAGAGGTAAATATCGAAGGTAACAAGACAGAGATAAAAGGCAGGCACTACTTAAACACAATGCCGTTAAGAGAACTTATTTTGAGACTGCTGCCTCTGCCGGACGACGAGGTGGCATCGGCTGCTCACAAGTTAAAATATAGGGATTTTATAACAGTAGCACTGATTATCAGGAAAATACTTGTATTTGACGAGCAGTGGATATACATAAACAACCCGTCTGTGAAGGTCTGCAGGCTCCAGAATTATAAAAACTGGAGTGCTTCAATGGTAGATGACGAAAACAAGACCTGCCTCGGCATCGAGTATTTCTGTTTTCAGAGTGACGAGATTTGGAACCTGCCCGATAAAGATTTGATCGAATTGGCAAAGAGGGAACTGTTCCTATTGTTCAAAATCAACTCTGAAGACGTTGAAGACGGCACTGTAATTCGAATGCCGCAGGCATATCCTGTTTATGATCTTAAATATGAGGATAACGTCTCGATTATTATGAAGTATCTTAATAATATCAGCAATCTCCATACAATGGGAAGAAATGGCCTGCATAAGTATATTAATATGGACCACGCCATGGATATGGCGATTAAGGTTTGTAATAAGATTATACCCCTGATTCAGAAATGAGACCCGCAATCATTTACAATCAACCAACACTCAAACATATTATAATCATTTTTTTTCTCACCTTTATGGCTTATTTAAATTCCTTTAACGGCGGTTTTGTATTTGATGATACCTACGATGTCGTTGAGAATCCGTTCATTAGAGACTTTAAGTATTTTGGGGATACCTCATTAGTTAAGGACGTAGTTATAAACAGAAATACCGATGCGCCATTGAAATATTCATTTAAAGCCAGACAGGTTGTTCATTTTACGTTTGCCCTAAATTACAAGATTCATGGTTTAAACGTGGCAGGTTACCATGCAGTGAACTTCTACATTCACGTCTTTAATGCCCTGCTGGTATATTGGATTGTGCTGCTCCTGTTTGAAACTCCTTTATTTGTAAATTCACATGATGGAAATACCCGTTATGGATTGAGCAAGGATTCTATCGCCTTTAGTGTGGCCTTACTATATGCCGTACACCCGGTACAAACAGAGGCCGTTTCTTTTATTTCGCAGAGGTTTACATCCCTTGCCGCTTTTTTTTATTTTCTATCTGTTGTCAGTTATATGAAATGGAGGCTCTCCGGTAATTCTTCTAAAAGATATGCCTATTGTTTTGTTGCCATAGCGGCTGCCATGTTAGCCGTAAAAACCAAGGAAAATACCTTCACTCTTCCACTGTCTTTAACTCTTATTGAAATAATATTCTTCAGTCCTTTCGTGCAGCGGAAATACAACAAAACTATCCTCCATCTCTTGCCGTTCTATTTTATAGTTTCGGTAATTCCTATAAATACTATGGGCAGCAAATTATTTTTATTTGATTTTGGCGGGGCCATAAATATTGGTAATCCTTATGAGATTTCTGCTTTACACTATTTGTATACCCAGTTCTATGCCGTAGTAGTCTATCTGAGGCTGCTTATTTTTCCCGTCAATCAAAATGCGGATTACTACCAGCCGGTATTCACTACAATTCTAAATTATAAGGTGTTGGGTTCGCTGCTGCTCCTAATTCTTCTTTTATTATTTGCCATATATTTATGCTTCGTTAAGACAAGGAAAACTGAGGACAGGTTTTATTACAGAGTCGCTGCATTTGGAATTTTATGGTTTTTCATAACCATGTTAGTAGAGTCAAGCTTCATCGTACTAAATGACATGATAGTTGAACATAGGATATACTTGCCTTCCTTTGGTTTCTTCTTAACCGTAGTCTTCATTTTCGCGATTATGAAATCTCGTTATCCATATATGCTCACTGACAACAAGTATGCTATCTTACTGATTGTGACTGCCTTGTTGTTGACCGCTTTAACTTATAACAGAAATAAGGTCTGGAGAGACAGTAAAGCATTTTACGAAGATATAATAAAAAAAAGCCCACTCAATTATCGCGCTCAAGGGGGTCTTGCGACTTATCACATGAACAATGGGATGTATGATAAGGCTTATGAGGCGTTTCAAAATGTCATAAGATATGATTTTAAAAACTTCGGCGCTCATAATAATCTCTCACTTTTATACTTACAAACCAGACAGTTTGATAAGGCCCTTATAGAATGTCGTTTACTGCTAAGATATTATGGCACTAATTCCGATGTATTCAATAGGTATGGCAATTATTTTTTCTTACAAAAACGCTTTGACGAAGCCGCCAAACAATACAGGAAGGCATTATCATTAGATCCGAACAATGCTCGCGCACGCGAGAATCTTTACGCCACATTAAATATACTTGCAAAACAAGGCAGCCATTGATTTCAAAGGTATAGTATTATTTTGAAAATATTTCATAAATCGAAACTATTACAAAGATTGACTGCGATATCTTTGGGCGATATTTTCTGCAGCGGGCTTGGTTTTATTACTACCGTCATAGTCTCAAAAGAGCTTACGGTAAAAGAGTTTGGCGTCGTTATGCTGTCGCTGTATATTGTTCAGGCAGCAGCGACAGCCGCATGTTTTGGACTTGACAGAAGCGCTGTAAGGTTCATTTCATATTTCAATAGTAAAGACAAAAATGATGAGGCATTCGGTGTTTTAAAGACGGTTATTTACATGATGTTTGTGAGCAGCATGTTTTTTGCGGCCATTGTCTACGGCGGTGAGAGTATATTTGGTGAGAGTGGTTTTTCCCTCAGGATAAAATCCCCTATCCCATATAAGGTACTGGCAATAAGCGTATTTATTGCCGCCATTTTCAGCATTGTCAGACCGTCTCTTTACGGGTATAAAATGTTTAAGGCCTCAGTGCTGGTACAGCTGTTAGTGGATACGACAAAGCTCTTATCGGTATCGTTACTTGTTATTTTGAAGAAACTTAACGCTGCATCATTTTTTATTGCATATGCAGGATCTCATTTAGCCGGCATAATTATGGGTTCACTGTCTTTACAAAGATTTCTGGCTCAACAAAAGATTAACCCTATCCACTTATCAGCAGGCCGCGTAATGCAATTGATTTCATATAGTAAGTGGATTTTCATTGGCAGAATATCGGATATGCTGTTAAGTGTAACGGCATTATCTATGCTTGAGAGATTGATTAGCGCGGAGGCGTCAGGAATTTATGGATTAGCATTGAGTTTAACTTATATATTTAATATACTTATCAATTCCGCTATTTCGACATATCTGCCGGAAGTGTCGGAGTTTAATAAGACCTATCAGGTAAAAGAGTTCTTAAAATACTCATTTAGAATATCCATCTACTGTGGTTTAGTTTTTATACCAGCAGCCTTTTTATCAAAATATGCGATTATATTTATATTTGGAACGTCTTACGCCGCATCCACCGCAATATTTAATATCTTATTATTGAGTTATATTCCAGCGTCTTTTAAGCTTGCCGCATGGTTGTGTTTACAGTCTATTAACAGGCCGGAAATATCATCAATTGAGAAAATATTATCGCTGCTTTTCATGTACGTTGGGTGTCGTTATCTTATACCCACTGTTGGCACTATAGCTCCGGCATACATAACCCTTATTAGCACTGCCGGTTCAGTAGTGTTTTACTCAATTTATATACCAAGGCAAATGAGCAGGGGAGATAGTATATTTCAAAATAGAGACAAACGATATTTTCAATGACGGCTGCCTGTTATGTAACTGATAAGCTCGCCTAAAGACCATGATATAAGGCCTAAGAACAACAATGGCAAAGCCTTTACAAAATGTGGAAAATATATCCTGTTTGTACAATTTATAAATACTATACGAAGTAAAAGCCTTACAGGGATAAGAGGGGAAAACGCCGAGTAAACAGAACGGGTTATTAGCGGGTATCTCCATTTTGTCAACCGCCATCTCGCAAAAGCCATTCCAAGCATAAACATATGTTTAAGAAAATCAGCGAGATTTTCTCTGTTGTGATGGTAAACGACGATTAAAGGCGTAAAAAATAAATAGTGTCCAGAACTACTGAGACGCCAGTGAAATTCAGTGTCTTCGCAATATGTATCTTCAACGAATAAACCACATTTTTTAAATACTTCATGCTTATAGCTTATGCTTGCCGTGGGAATATTACTCATCATCTTACTGTCTTTGCAGGGCATCCACGCGCTAAACTCACAAAAATACTGCCCCCAGCCGACATAGCTGTAAGGATTACCATTAGCAACGGCGCCTCCGATTGCAAGATATTTTAGCTCGTGCGCCTTGACGACGTTTGCTGCCCAGGTGCTATCCACGGTACAATCTGCGTCGATTATGGCAATTATTTCTCCACAAGCCTTAGTTATGGCGAAATTACGGGCTTCGCCAATGGATTTCCGCTCTTTAAAGCTGAATAATATTACCTGCGGGAATTTCTCTTTTATCAACTCCGGCGTACTGTCGTCTGAAGTGTGTACTACGATTATTTCATAATCGAACTCCACCTGTTGCCTCTCTAAAGACATTAGACAGGCTTCTATTGTCCTTTCAGACCTGTACGACGCCACTATTATTGATAAATGCTTATTTTCCGTCATGAGATTTGTCGGCTCTGCATTAATTCATTTTACATTTAATTGTCTAAATACTTCACGGAAATTACTCCTTGCCTTCCATTTTTATAAGCGCACACTGTCTTGCTGCATAAAAGATCGTAAATGTCATTATGCTTTACTTTTGAGCGTAACCGTAAATACTTTTCGTTGTTCCAAATATCTTTAAAAGCTGATTCCTTGAGATTGCCAAGCACATGGCTTTCCTGAGTGTCAAAACAGCAAGGGGCTACATTTCCGTTTGAGTGTATTGATACCCAATTCCACAATGGTGTACAGCCATTTACGCTGGTTTGCTCTTCCTTGTCATTTTTATCGTATCTAAATCTTCTGAGTTTGTTATCAGAAGGTAAAAAATCATTTAAAGGGGCTTCCATGCTCTCATCAAAGACTGTATTAAACTTAATAAATATAATTGCGTCTGCCCCTAATGACCGTGCAAAATCCTCGTAGCCGGCCATATCGTTTATATTGTGACTCATGACGATAAGCTGTAGTATGACCAATGGTGTTTTACTTTTTAACAATGCCTTGGTTTCCACAATGTTTTTAACCGACGTCTTAACCTTTTCTATGTCTCCGCCTCTGCGATATTTTTCATAAGTGCTTTGAATAATACCATCCATTGAGACAGTCAGCACATCTATCCCGGAAGTAACAAGATTTTCAGCTGCTTGCACATTGGAGAACGAATGACCATTTGTACTTGATATCACTTTAATGCCCTTTTCTTTGGCGTACCTGATCATATTGTAAGCCTGAGGGTGCAAAAAAGGCTCCCCTGTGCCAAAAAAGAACATCACAAATACATAGTCTCCTATTTCATCAACAATCTTCTTAAAAACGCCAAACTCCATTAACCCTGCTGTTCGTTTAAGCCCCCTCGATGTGGCGCAAGCCGGACATTTCAGATTACAAAGGCTGCTCGGTTCAATCTGAAGCATTGTTGGTAATCCATAGACTTTTCGGGGTCTTAGTGTTTTTGCAGAGCCATCAGTCACAATCATGTTCAGCAGTTTTTTTAGCGGCACATTAGAAAATGATAACTTTACACCAGTACCGGGATAATCAATATCTATTTCCCCCGTTATTAACGCTCCAATGGCAGATTTGGCATTTCCAGCGATCTCTTTGTAGAACATCAACTTCTCACGGGCAGCCCTGACCACTGAAACACCAGACAAATTCATATCTCCTCTGTGATTTAATATCAAAATAGAACTTTACAATATATTTTATCAATAAGTCAAGAAATGATGTTCTTTCGTCCCCTGTGAGTGCAGTATATGACGGCCTCCAACACAAACCCAAAGGCGTTAGCGGCCTGGGATATTAAGAGTAGCAATGCGATGGCAATTCGGCTTAATCCAGCACCGCTTTTAAGGTGATGCAATACAAGATTAAGATAAAACTTAAATGGCTCAAAGGCAACATGAGCGTTTTGTACCGAAGATGTGGGATTCCTAAAAAGGTAAGCCCCCCTTCCGTATCTGAAGTTTAACTCTGCAAAAGACAACAGACTCAAGGGATGGTAGTGATAAACCTGTGCCTCAGAGGCATAAACCAGTGGACATCCTGATGCCCGCAGTCGACGGCAAAAATCCCTATCCTCCCCCCCGGCTATTTTAAAATTTCCATTAAAACCACCGATACTTTTAAAGGTACTATTATCTACAGTAAGATTACTACTCGTTAGAAATGTTATCTTGTCTTTGTTAAACCTCACAAATAAGTAATCTAAAAGCACTTGTTGAGCTTTAGAATATATGTTTTCAGTCAAGGCATTTAGAGTTTTCCCTCCTATGGCATATTTAGGAAAACTGTTAATATGTATTTCTAATTTTCTCAGCAGGTCAATACATGAGGTGCAGTCGTCGTCTGTAAATAGAAGATACTTCCCTTTAGCTATGGATGCGCCCGCGTTTCTTGCACTTGCTGGCCCGGAATTATTCTGCCTTATGAGGGAAATGTTTAGATTCTCTTTAAATCTGTCTATTATATCGGAGATAGGATGCCCACCTCCATCATCCACCACTATAATCTCAAACGCGCTGGCAGGGTAATCTAACAACGACAGGGAATGGAGACAACGCTCAATGGCATCCCTGCGGTTATATGTCGGGATAATTATCGAGAATATTAGAGTCTGCAAAACCTTCTCCATATGAGCAAGTTATATACCCTGCCTACACATTCGGTAACCGGCACCTATAATATTTGTCATCTTTATTCAAATTCCCGCGCTGGCCAGCGCCAGTCGTCAGTCGCTCCTGTAATGCGCACCTATGCTGATTTTTCTTTCCAGGGCCGATTTCACTATCAGTTCTGCCGTTTGCAGGATGTTTTTTATTTCATTTTCGTACCTGGTCAGGTATGTATGTTCGGTAACGTGTTTGAGGGATTTAAAGACTTCCAACGCCTCATTCAGCGAGTCGGCGCTTCTTATTATGCCGGCCTTCTCCCACATTACACGTCGAATTGTGCTTCTTACCTCGTCGGGATTGTCAATACGGCCTTGCTCTGCGATATTTAACCGCAAGTCATGGCCAATGTCTTTCGTATCAGCCCATTCCTCTA